>JAUVCD010000220.1 GCA_030590865.1 Myxococcales bacterium
CGCCGATGATCTCGACGGTGACGTCGAATGGATCAGGCGGCTGCCTGAGCGCCAGCTCGATTTCCGAGGCAACCAGCCGGGTGATGCGGCTCGCGCTGGAGGGGAGGGCCGTGGCGGCTTGCCCAGCCTCCTGCCGGGACACCATGTCGGACAAACCGGCAGCCTCTGCGGTGAGCCTGAGATGGACGCATCCCCCCTGCGGGTGGGCCGTGGCGTGCAACGCGGCGACCTGCCAGGCCGGATCCGTGGCCGCCAGCTTGAGGGTGAGCGGCGATGTGGACAGGCTGGCTCGTTTCACGGCACCCACGGCGCCCAATGCGCTGGGCGTGCGGATGGCAATATCGAGCCGGGCCTGACCGCGGGGCAAGTCGGCGGATAGGTAGGCCCCGTGTTGCTCGCCAGTCGGCCACTGTGCGCTCGCGGCGGTACCGTTTTGCCAACCCTCGCTGGCTTGAAGCGCAGCCACCACCTGGCTGGTGAGCGACGTGGGGCCCACGACGGCGATCGAGCTGCGCTCGACGACCAACGCTCGGCGACGCACGGCGTCAAAGGCTGCAACCTGGCGTGCCGTGGTCAGCTCAGGGAGCGGCTCTTTGCCCACTATGCCCAGCTGGCCGCTGCACGCCGCCAACGGTGCCTGCGCTGGGGCGTCGAGCGGTTGGCGGCGCAGCGCCGCGAGCCGGTTGCGCACCAGCGGTAAGGCTTGGCTGTCGCGACTCACCGGGCTCGCGAGGGCGCGGGCGAGGGCACCGAAGAAGTCTGGGACCGAGGCTGGGGTCGGTAGCGGATAATGGAGCCGGAAGCCAAGGGCGTCGGCGCGGCTGTCGACGGGATGACCGGCGGCGCTGAGACGCTGCTCGACGAGAGCGGCCAGGGCGGTGTTCCAGGCCGAGCCGGCCTGAGCGACGACCGCTACGACTAGCGCCGGCGTGGGATCGCCGTCCCGGGCGATGAGGCTTAAGCGCGGTCGCTCGTCCAGCTGACGCACGTCGATTTGAGCTGCACCACGGGCTGCGCCAGGATCGAGCGGGCCTGGCCCGCTGCCCCATAGGTCGCTGGGGCAACCGGGAAGTAGCAGCAGCGCCGTGGCCAGGATCAACCCAGCTGGGCCCGTCAGCCGCTGACGCGCGGAGCGGGCCGGGGGCGCCGAGGGGTTCAAAGCACGATGTCTTCCGCTGATCGCGGGGAGATGTGCACACCGTAGAAGTAAGTGATGATGCCGGTCACCGACTGGACTTGCATCCCAGCAGTGAGCACAGGTGGGTTGTCGCCGCCCTCATTGAAGCTCTGCAAGTCGAATAGCTCGTTGGCGATGGTGGGGATCTCCGAACCGCTGAGCCCGGGTCCGGCCTCGATGCGGAACGAGTAGCGTCCGCTCTCGCTCCCATAGCCATCTTCTCGGAGGGTCACGTCGTGGATGGTGACCAGCATGCCGAGCCACTGGCGCGCATTGTCGTATAGCCCCAGATCCTCGACGTCGATGATGGCCGGGGTGGCGCCTCCGCCCTCGAAGCGGAATTCCATGGCGCCGCCGATTTCGGGCAACGTACGACAAAAGGGGAACTCTGAGCCACTGGGGCCCGGAAACTCGATGAGGGTCCCGAGCAGATCCATCACGTCCCCTGGAATCACCCGCAGATCGGGAGGACTGAACCCGGGGGAGTAGACGGTAATGCCTGAAAAAGCGACGGGCTCGGTGAGCGAATCTTGCACGTAATAGTTGCCGATGGCGCCGTTGCTCGTCTCGTCGTACTCATCGACTACCGTGACGGTCGCTCCGGTAACCGAGACCTTGCGATCTTCTGGGATACCGGTGCAGTTCACGCTCTCTTCGTCCGCCGGATCGAGCCAGTCCGTCGCCGGGCCCAGCAACTCGTGGAGTCGCGCACCGCTGCCGTAGGGGTCGGCAGGCGGCATTGCCAAAGGATCGCCGGTGCCGCCACTGTTGCAGCCCATCAGAGCTACGCAGCTTGCCACCAGCGCGGTGATTGTCGATGGATGTGCCATGGCCACAGGTTCTCCCGGATAGCTGTAGCACACCGCGCGGGGCGGTGGGCAGCCACCGGTGAGCGATCCGGCGGCACCTAGGCGGCCAGCTGTTGGGCGCTGGCGATCGTCTCTAGTCTGCTCTGGATCTTGTGCTTCTTCGAGTACACGGTCTTGACGCTGATTTGCATGGCGGTGGCCACGGCTTCGGGGGACATGCCGCGGTTGAAGTACAGCGTGACGAACTGCCGGTCCTTTGCGGACAAGCGCTCCATCATGCGCTCGACCATGCTGCGACGCTCCTTGCGCTCGACCTGATCGTAGGGGGAGGCCCCGTCGAAACAAGCGGCCGCTGCTTCGGTGAGCGGCACTCGGGGCACCTCGCGGCGCACCGATCGGAGGTAGTCGTAGGCGGCGTGAGTGGCCAACAGACCCAGCCAAGTTCCCAGCCGGCTGCCCCGTTCGGGGTCGAAGGACCGCAGCTTGCGCTTGTCGTTGCTCAGCAGCTGCACGATCAGATTGGCGTAGATCTCCCGCTCGTCCTCATTGCGCACCACGGCCGCGAAGTTGCGCGTTACCTTGCGGATGCAACGATAGATCAGGCGGTCGTACTGCAGGTGAAAGCGGCGCCAGGTCAGCTCGTCGGCGGCCAGCAGCCCGCTCAGCAGGGTCAGCTCATCGTCCCGGGTCGGTCCCTCGGTAGTCGTCGGTAGCATGGCCACGGTGTTTGCAGAGGTCATGCCAAACCGGAGGATGTTGGATTTTTCGAAAAGAGCAATAATTTCAACAGATGCGGTGCGGCTTGGCGACCGTAACAGCGTAACGATTATCGCTGGTGTTACGTTTTGAGCTGCTCCTGTTTCGCTGTTGTTACGGTCCTTGTTACGGTCCCTGTTACGGTGCCAGCGACTGACTTGGCGCGACCGGGTGCGGAACGGGGGGGGAGCACGAGCACGACAGCGCGCAACCCTTTGTGGGATGTGCTCTTGGCGTTATAGGAGAGTCGTGTTGTCTGGACGCGCCCTCGCGCTTGCATTGTTGTTCTGGTCGCTGGTCAAAGTCGTGGCCCGGATGCTGTTCAGCAAGCAGCCTCCAGGGCTGGAGCAGTTCCACAACAACTACGGGTCCGAGGGGCTGAGCCCCATCGACAAGTCGGAGCGCGACGCCCTCGCGAGCTTCTCTCGGTGCATCGCCTGCGCTCGCTGCGATTTTGGCGAAGCCGAGCGCATCGCTGCTTCGGAAGGACAATACCCGGGGCTGATGCAGCTGGTGCTTGCCTCGAGCCGTAGCATGCCCGACTTCGATGCAGCGGTTCGTGGCTTCGATTGGGTGCCTGAGACGGTGCTGCGCCGCAAGGTGAGGCGCTGCCCGGTGGCTATCCCATTCCCTGTGCTCGCCAACTTCGTCCGCGCCAAGGCTCCCAGGGCCTCTTGAGCCCCAGTCCCCGAGGGGGAGGGAACGGAAAACCGCGGTCAGGCGTCGCTGCGGCGGGATGCCGCCTGAGTGCGTTGTCTAGGTCACTCGTCGCAGCTCAGCACCGCACCATGGGCGATCCAGGCTTGGATCACGTCCATGTGGGAGCGGGACAGCGTTCCCTCGGGATCCTCGGACGGCTCAACGAGCCCGGTGGGCCCATGGCCAGTTTCGGCAGGCATGGCCAGACCCGCCAAGGCGCCGCCATGTAGTCGTGCGAGGGCAGTCGCCAAACCTGGGTCGTTCACCCCCGCGGGGCGGCGGTGATTGAGCTGATGGATGATCAGCTTGTAGAGCAGGTAGCTGTTGCCTGGATTATGGGGATCGATGAGCGGCATCGCGCGCCCGAAGCGCTCGGGGCTCTGATCGTCTTGGACCGAGGCTTCGCCTTGTTGCGACCCATGGGCGGTCTGGCCGATGGCCGTCTGGGCCACTCCGAGGCTGCTCGAAAGATCGAGGCTGGCGGAGGTCAACATATCGTTGTCATCGCCGAACGAAACCCCTGAGCCATGGCAGCCCGCGGACGCACAAGGTCCGAACAAGAATCGACCCATTTGCCGGTGGACTGCGCCTTTGCGGTAGCACGTTGGCTCGATACAGAGGGGCTGGCAGCTCTGCTCGCACGACTCATCACCCCCACAATCGTCGAAACACCGAGTTGCGGCACAGTAGCGCTCTGGGGAGGGAAGGGGCTCGTCCATGGCGATGCCGCCGAGCGGCTGGGTACGAAAATCGAACGTGTAGGTCCGGGCGAGGGGCGCGCCGTCGAAGGCGAAAAAACCTGGGCTGTCGTCGTCCAGGGTTTGGTAGACCGTGAGTCGGTACAACGTATCCGCGTAGAGACGTGCGCCAGCTGGGAGCCGGTAGATGACCTGTCGTCCCGTTGGGCGATACTCAGGCTCGGTGAATACCTGGCTCGGCTCGACACAGTCCTGGAGCCCCGCAACCGGTTCAGTACTGGGCCGCAAACAGAGGGACTGGCGGATGATCCTGTGAGGCAGCAGGAACCTGTCGAAGGTCACCCGGAGGCTCGTCGAGATGGCCACGCCTTCTGTGATACGTCCTTCCGAAAGAGGGGTGCGAAGGGGACGCCCAGCGAAATCATAAGTGGTGGCCACCTCCACCGAGAGCACGTGGACGGGGGGCCGGTCGACGCCTCGCGACGGATCACCTCCAGACGGCGCACTCAAGTCGCACGCACTTGTCGCGACCAGCAGGATCGCTGCAACTGCCAGCGTCGGCAGGCGCAGCGTTGGCAGGCGCAGCGTTGGCAGGTGCAGCGTTGGCAGGCGCAGTGCCGCCAGGCGGCGCATCAACTGTCGGAGTACATGCGCAGCTTGTCGCTCACCGTTTGCTCGCTGATGCCCGTCCGGATGTCCTCTTTCAGGCAGTCGGCAAGGGTAATCAGCATGTCGTCGAGGCCCTTGTCCTCGATCAGCCGCCCGAGCAGTTTCCGAGCATCTCGACCGTCGTCTTCCCGCAGGAAATGGCGCACGTCGTCGAGCGTAATCTCGCCCTGGAAGTCGAGCTGCAGATTCTTCAAAAGATAGGCGATGAGCTCTTTCACGCTGCCTGTCCCTCCTTCTTGACCGTCCCCCGCTATAGCCGTCCATGCCGGCGGCGGGCAAGCAGAATAGTGGTCTACCCGATCCAGCGCCGGTCCTATGCCCTCTAGTGTCACGTTTTACCGGCATTGTCTGACCACCGGGTCGTTTGACGGGTGGCACACCAGGCAGGAGCGCGCGTTGCGTTGCCTGGCCAGTCCGCATTTGCTCGCGAAGCCCGCTGGATGGGGGTTTACGCCGGCGCCACCGCGGATCCCCTTGGTGGCATGACAGGTCACACAGTCTCGCTCGGTGTGACATGCTACGCAGGCGTTGAGGTTGCGCTGGGCTTCCCACGAGTGATGCTGGGGACTGCGCGGACCGTTGCTCCAGACCGCTGGCGCTGGATGGAATCGTCGTCCAGCCAGGCGGTTGGCGCTCGGTGCGTCTCGTGCCACTCCGGTGCGGCGGTGGCAGTCGCCGCAGAATGTCTGCAGCTGGTGGCAGCTGACACAGCGCGGACTGTCCTGCCGGGCCGCCTGGGGGTGGGCCGAAAGGAAATCACCTGGGTGCACGTCTCGGGGGCGCACCTTCCCATCGTGGCAGTCAGTGCAATAGCGGTTGGCGTGGCAGCTGGCGCACAAGCCGCTGTTGCCGCCGGCTACGTCCTTGTGCCGGGCTCGCCAGTCCGGCCCGTGAGCTGCACCATGGAGCCATGTCGGTGGCTTGAGGGTCCCGGTGGATAGGGCGGTCTCGAGCCGGCCGCTCGGCGTGGCGAGATGGCACGTGGTGCAGTCGCCGTGAGCTTCACCACGTGCGGCTCCACTCATGGCATGGCAAGCGAAACAACCTGCCATGCGCGGGAGTTGCTCGCGGGTCGCCATCCCGAGCTCTTGAACTACGCCATGGCAGTGGGGGCACGAGATGTTGCGGTCCAGGTGCGCCTGGTGGTTCATTCGCAGCTTGGGGGGCGGCATTACGAGCTTGGCGACCCGCCCGCCCACGCCTGCGTTCTCCCCGAGATGGCATAGCGTGCACTGGCCCGAGGCGTTTTCGGGTCGTGGTGCTGCAGCAGAGCCACTCCGCTGCCCAGCGACCACCCGGCCGAGCGTGCCGTGATCGACGTCGTGGCAGCTGTCGCAGGTGGTCGCGGGATTGGGCATCAGTCGGTCGGCAGCCTTGGTGCTCCGTGCCGCCGCCCCGTGGCAAACCTCGCACCGCTGCTTGAGCTGCTTGCTGTGCAGCCGGTGATCGAACCGAATGGTGAGCGTCTGAGGGGGGAAGATCTCGTCGCTCGGTACCGGGCTGGCGTTGGCCCCCGGCGGCATCCATTTCAGGGGCACCATGCTCGGGCTGTGCGGGGACGGGGACCCGGCGACCGCTCCAGGACCAGTGACGGCGGCGGTGAGCACCGCGACCCCACAAGTAATGACGATCATCCAGCTAGGCAGCAGGCGACCTGGGACCCGCTTCACTGCGGCGCTCGGCGCTATCTTTGTCATGGCGCGACCCTCAGGCTCACCAGGCCCAGCACCCGAAAGCGCTGGCCAACGAGCCGGTTCATGTCGTGCTCCCACTGCACGCGCATGCGGGCGAAGCCGGCGGGCCAGTACTCTGGCGCCACCACGTAACCGAAGGACGTTGCGTCCCGAGCAGGTCGCAAGGGGTCTTCCCAGTTGGTCGTGGAGAGGCGCCCACCGAGCCACAGGGTGCCGCCATCGAGCGCTTGTCGGGCGGTCAGCACGCCGCCAACCATCCGTCCTCGGTGGCTGTCGACGTCGCCGAAGCCGTTCTGCAGCACGCCGCTGAGCCCGACGTTTCCATTGGACCAGCGATAGCCAGCCCCCAGGTTGGCTAACAGATCCGGTGCGATGGTCGCATCACGATTGTCTTCCTCCCGCGCGAAGGTCCCGTCCGAACCTGCCGACGGATCGGTGCCCATGGCAAGACAGGTGTCGATGGCGGCCGGTCCGCCCCCCGCAGCGGTGCACTCGGCCAGCGCCCAGCCCTCGGGATCGCCTTCTGCCACCCACAGGCGCACACCAGCGGAGCCGCTGACGTCCAGACCCGCTACCGGCCGCACCGACGCCCGTCCCAACAAGGTCGTGACCGGGTTGTGGGTGAACCAGTTCCAGATCGAGTCGGCGTCGAAGGTCGGGACGAAGAAGTCTATGTCTGCGCCCAACACCAGCCGGTTGGTGATGGGGTAGAACTCGAGGCCGCCGTAGGCCTTGTTGATCAGGTCGTTGTAGACGTCGTAGGCAAAGCCGGCCCGCAGCGCGCCTATCTCGGAGAGGAAGGCAGTCGCGCCATAGCCAAACTTCTCGGTTGAAAGGCGGAGCCCTTCCACCTCTTCGAACTCGGTTGTGCCTGGAGTCGGGAATTGCCCGGTGAGCACCGGGCCGGTGCTGTAGACGCGCCGGTAGGCGAAGCGCCCGTGGATCCAGTTCGGACCGGTGGTTTCGAGCGCAAAGCCGAAGGCCGGTGCCGGGCTGGCATCTTGAAACGACGGGTAGTTGCGCCCATCAGGGCCGAGCTCGCTACGGCTGCCCCGCCACACGCCTTGAGCCGCGTAGCGCTCGCTAGACAGCGGCAAGCCTCCCCGTTGTTCCATACCGCCGTAGACCTCTGCCTGTACGAAGAACGGGGTCGTGAGACGCACCATGCCGCCATCGAAGGACCACCAACCGAGCACGTCGGTGACGTATTGCCGCCCGAGGCGAAAGCCGAACCAGCCACCGCCGAGACGACGCCCCTCCACGAAGCCGATCATCAGATCCACGGGGGCGTGGTCCAAGCCAGGTACGAAGCGGCGCGCGTCCCGAGCGTTGTACTGTTCCTCTGCGCCGGCGATGCCGAAGTCCGAGTCCACCCGCATCCGCAGACGCAACGAGTAGTCAGGGCCGAGGGGCTCGGCGTCGCCTTGCAGGTTGTACCCCGCCAGTCCCAGCGTGGTCGTCAGCCGTCGCCTGCCTACGACGACGTCACTCCAGGGACTTGCCACTTCGTAGCCCTGAGCGGCTACGTCGCCGGTCACTTCGAAGTTGGCGGCGCTGGCAGGGACGGACAGCGAGCAGCTCAGGCAGGCCAGCCAGGACAGCGCACGGACGCCAAAACGGCGATGGACACGCTCTGCCCCGCCATGTCCATGGCCCCCGCCGTGTCGATGGCCCCTGCCTTCTCGGTCCTTGTCCAACGCCTCCTACGCCTTCTTCACCTTGCCCCCATCGGTCATCGCATACTCATAGGCGTCTCGCAGGGCGTCACGAAATTCCTCTCGCAGCTCCTCGGGGACCGTCCAGTCCAAGCGCATCAGCCCTTCGGCGACCTTATTCTTGATGCGCACGGCTTCCTCGTTCTTCATCATCCCAACGAGGGGTGGCAGGGAGGTTGGGCTGTCTTGCTTGAAGGTCGTTTCTACGGCGTGGAAGCGAACCGTGTCGTTCACATCGTCCAAGAACTCCTCGGCTGCCGAGCGAACCGCGTCGCTGTGGAGGTCCTCCATCGCGGCCAGCAGATTGACCTTGGGCTCCACGTTGCGCGTGTACTCGGTGTCGAAATCACCGAGTAGAGCCAACAGCTCTTGCTCGTAACGGCCGTCGTCGAGCAACGCCCGCATCACCTTGAGCGGCCAGGTGTAGTTTTCCGCCCGCTGGCAATGGGTCCGGGTCACCTCGATGACCGCCTCGCAGAGCTCCAACACCTCGGCCTCGGTCAGCGGCTCGTCAGAAATCGCCTTGCCATCCTTGCCCTCGTCGCTGACCCGCTTGCCACGCATCCCTTTGCCAATCGACACGATGCCGTCGAAGGCGAGCTGCTTTTCCTCTTGGTCCGTGATCGACGGGTCGACGTTGAGCTTGAAGCGCTTCAGGAGCGCTTCAGCGGCTCCGTGAGTGCCGATGTCGGTGAGCGTGCGAATGGCTTCGTCACGGTCATAGGACTGGGAGCGCTTGTCCGCAGCCTTCTTGCCGAGCGAGGCGAGCTTCCGGTCCTTTGGCTTGCCCTCTCCGCCGGGCGCGCCACTTCGATCGCGCTTGAAAAAATCGAACAAGCCCACGGTGCACCGCTCCTCTCGCCACCTATCGCCGACCCCTACCTGTAGAACGCGGCAGCCAGGCGGTGGTGTGACCTAGCACCCGTTGGCGGTGGGAAAGCTGGCCGCAGGCCGCCCACCCCAGCTGGTGGCTCCCATTTGAGGGGAAAGCCAAACCAGCTGGTGAGCCCGACCCACTTCACGACACGGCTCGCGTCGGCTCCTCAATCGGAGAGCGGTACTTCGGTCGGCAGCTGAACGCTGACGTAGACGGTCAGCATGGGGTTGAAGTGAAGCGCCTGGTCCGCTCCGTCCACCGCATTGTCCGGGAAGGCCTCGTCTTCGCCAGCGCCCGCCGTGTCGAAGCCTGACGTGTTCCAAGGGAATGGTGTCCCGCGGAATTCGGCGCCGAACCCGAGATAGGGCAGGGGATAGAGGTTGAAGCCCAGGCCGAAGGTGGCCGTTGCGGTGACCCGGTGCTCGAGGCCGAAGGCGGCCTCATCCACGCAGGCACCCACGGTGCACTCGGCGCGCTCCTGCACACCGATGATGGCCGGTCCGAGGAACAAGCTGATGTCCGTGTCGACGAAGGCCTCACCGAACAGCGACACCTTGCCCCGGAAGGGAATCACGGTGACCTGGGGAGCAACCATCCACAACATGCGACCGAGCTGGTTGTCTGCCAGGCAGTCATCGCCATTGCGGCACAAACTCACGGCAGTGCGTTTGCACGCCATCGAGTTCGGGTTGACCCTGCAGGCACGGTCGTTGATCGCCTTTTCCTGCAGCTCGTCGGAAAGCGCCGTGTTGTATGACAGCCCATAGCCGCCCCACAGACCCACGCCCAGCCAGTCGTAGAAGTGATAGTTGGCGCGCAGACCGGGCATGATGGTGCGCCGATATTCGTCCAACAGGCTGAAGGTGGCGAAGCCCGCGATGTCGAACCGTCCCTCGCGGCGAAGCCGTTGGCGCCGTACCGCCGGAGCGCCAGCGAGCGGGCCTGTCAGTTGGATTTCCTGCGCCTTTGCCGGTGCCACACCGAGGTCACCCCCAGATAGGTCGAGTGTCAGCGTGGCCACTCCGACGAGGAGCGCGATGGTTGCGGTAAGCGATCGACGTTTCATGCCGCCTTTCCCGAAGGTCGCAGTCTTCCGATGCGCGTGCCGGCACGCCGTGAGGCGGGCCACCAGAGAGCCAAGGTCCATCATTTGGGCAACCTGTACTCCCACGTGAAGGGCAGGAAGACCGACAGGCCTAGCTGTACTTGCACGTTGTTGGTGAAGCTTGTTTCGTCGGCCAACCAGGTGTCCTTGTTCTGGGCCGCCGGGTCGCCGTTGGCGTCGAAGCCCACCGAGATGTTGGGATTCTCGAGGTCATCGATGAACATATAGTCTCGGAACTCGATCATTCCCGCCAAGTAGCGGGTGAAGAAGATCCGGATGCCACCGCCGAAGCCCCAGGTGGGGCGAATCTTCCAGTCGAAGGTTCGGTTGTCCGGGTCGACGACTGCGATGGGGCGCGTGGAAATGATGCCGCCGCCAGCCAACACGTAAAAGTCGTAGTGGAAGATGAAGTTCTGGAACGCCGCGAACTTGCCGTAGGCAGGTACGTAGGTGACGTTCAGATTCGCGTTGAGCTGGTACTCGGTAATCGGCTGGCCGATGCGAGCAGCTCGGCTGGTCTGGAAGTTGAAGTCCGACGTGGAATTCATCCCTCCGTACCAGTTGAAGTTCGCGCCGATGGCCAAGGGGTTCATGATGAAGTAGTTGATGCCGATGCCCGGTCCCGGGTGAGCGACGAACTGATCGTTCATCGTCACCCCGAAGTACGGGTTGATCTCGATGCGCCGAGCTCGCAGCGCCCAAATCTGCTGCACCGCGTACATCTCGGCTTCGATATCTCGCCGAGCGTACTCCTCCATGTCGACTCTGACGCAGTTCTCGGGGTCGAGCTTGCAGAGCTCGTCTAGCCCCATGACGCCGTCGTCGTCGTCGTCGTCGTCATCGTCGTCATCGTCATCGTCGTCGTCGTCGTCGTCGTCGTCGTCGTCGTCGTCGTCGTCGTCGTCACCTGCTGCGTCCCCTGCCTTAGCAGGTTCTTCTTCTTCAGCAGGCTGTGCGGACGAGACAGCCGGGGCGAACAACAACGCCAGTGCAACGAGTAGCGCCACGCCAGTGGGGTTCATTGCCATTTGTTCTCGCTCCATCGTGATGCTAACCGCCGGTTATTGTTGGCAAATTCACGCATCACGAAAGTCGTCGGACTATATCATGCGCGATTTCAGCGACGCAACCGAATTGATGCATCGTGTTTCCTTGTAACGAACGACCGATCGTCGGCTCATGCCGCCTCGGCCGCGTCATCTCCCTGTCCGAGCATCGCTTCAACGAACTCTTCGGCGTCGAAGTCCCTCAGGTCCTGGGGCCGTTCCCCGACGCCAATGTAACGCACGGGCAGGTCTTGTTCGGCGGCGATTGCCAGGACGACGCCGCCCTTGGCAGTGCCGTCCAGCTTGCACAGTACGATTCCCGAAAGGTCCATCGCTTCCGAGAACATCTCCGCTTGTTGCACGGCGTTTTGTCCGGTGGTGCCATCAACCACCAGCAGGGTCTCGTGGGGCGCGCCCTTGAGCGCCTTGCCCGCGGTGCGCGCCACCTTCTTCAGCTCGTCCATGAGATTGGCCTTGGTGTGGAGCCGACCAGCCGTGTCCACCAGAATGATGTCTGCGCCGGTTTCGGTGCCGTGCTCGATGGCGTCGAACACCACCGAGGCTGGATCGGCGCCGTCCTTGCCGGCGAAGACCTCGCAGCCAACACGTTTGCCCCAGGCCTTGAGCTGCGCCACCGCCGCGGCGCGGAAGGTGTCCCCGGCCACCAGCAGGACCTGGCGGTCCTCGGTGGCGAAGCGGGTGGCCAGCTTGCCGATTGTGGTGGTCTTGCCGGTGCCGTTGACCCCGACCAGGAGCACCACGGTCGGTGAGCCGTAGTTACGCAGTGGACCGCCTCCGCTGATGTCGAGCAGCTCGCTGGCCCTCTCACGCAGTGCGTCCCATACCATGTCGGTATCATCGAGCTCGTTTCGATCGAGCCCCTCCCGGATCGCCTCTAGCAACGCTTCGGTGGTCTTCACGCCCACGTCGGAGGTGAGGAGAATTTCCTCGATCTCTTCGACGATGCTGGGATCGAGCTCTTTCTTACCGGCGAATAGCTCCTTGAGCCGGCCGAAGAACCCACCAGCCTGGCGCACTTTCTTGAGCCCGCGACGCAGCCCAGCCACATCGGCCTTGCGACGGGAGATCGGTGCCGGTGGAGGTCCCGCGGCAGCTTCATCGTCGGCTTCGTCGCTAGGTGGCGCGCTGGAGGGCTGCTCTTCCTCACCCTCTGAGACGGGCACCTCATCGTCGTCTTCCGGTGGTTCCGGTGCCGACGGGGGGCCCTCCGCGGCCGGTTTCTTTTCTTTCGGCTTGGCGGCCGCGGGCTTCTTCTCACGCTTCGCTCGCTTGGGCGGCGAGGGCTGAGCCTTGGGGAGCTTCAGATCGTCGTCTGCTCCCAACTGGGGGGTGGCCTTGCCACGACGCGCAGCGACGACTGCGAAAATGACGACCGCGACCACAAGCAGCGCGATGATGAGGATGGTGTTCGACACGAGTCCCTCCGCATCTGGGCGTAGTTGGACCCCGAGGAAGCGTCAATCTGACAGGTGGGTCAAAGACGTCATCACCGTGGTCGATTTTCCGTCCCTCGTTCTCAATTGCCGTTCCCAATCCCCGTTCCCGGCCTCACAACCCGGCGTGTGCGCCCCTGGCGATCGAGTGCCGAGAATCGAGCAGGCCACCTAGGATCAGAAACCCCGCCCAGTGGTTTCTTGGAGGGTGCCCCCGCGCGCCGCGCTGCGCAGCGTCCTACACTGGAACAACGCGAAGCGCTTTTTAGATACCATGCGGGAAAGAAGACGCCTGAGCGCGTCGGAGTCAGCCTCGAAGCTGGAAAAACAAGGAGGCTTCGATGACTCAGACGACTCAGGCGATTGATGACC
>JAUVCD010000161.1 GCA_030590865.1 Myxococcales bacterium
GCACCGGTCGGGGAAACCAGCTGTGCCCGCTGTGGTGGTCAGTGCCGGAGCGGCGAAGTGTTTTGCAAGCACTGTGGTGCCCCGCTCGCTGGGGAGGCAGCGCCGTCCCCAGCCAGGCAGGGGCAGGCAGTGCAGGCTCAGGCAGAGCAGGCCCAGGCTCCTCAGGCAGACGAGTCAGCGCCGCGCCCCGAATCGGCGGCTGCCAGGCCGGCGACCCCGGTCGCTCTCACCGACGAGGTTGCCCCAGGCGTTGAGCCTTTTTCCCTTGCTGAGTCAGCGGTTCAGGCTCCCCAACCGCAGCGGGTCCGGGCGCCTGAGCGGCGCCGCTCGGCGCCTAAGCTAGAGGTTACCGGCAGGCTCGTCGTGATCGTGGAGGACGGCTCGGAGGGCAAGGCCATCGGGCTTCAAGGGCGGCAGATGGACATCGGCAGCGCCCGCGGGGATATCGTCCTTCCAGAGGATCGCTACCTGTCGCCGCGCCATGCCCGTTTCTTCCGTCAAGACGGGGATTGGTACCTCCGCGACCTCGGCTCGGTCAACGGCGTTTACCGCCGGTTGCGCGAGCCAGTTCAACTTCGAAACGGGGACTTGGTTCTTTTGGGTCTGGAGGTGTTACAGTTCGACCTGGTGGACCATGCGGAACGCGGTTTGGGACATGCCATCCAGCATGGTGTGTTGGTCTTTGGTTCGCCGGCCACGACCCGGCGCGCACGCTTGTGTCAGCGGACCGTTGAGGGGATCATGCGCGACGTGTACCACCTCGTCGCAGATGAAACGACGATCGGCCGTGAGACCGGGGACATCGTGTTCACCTCCGACCCGTTCATGTCCCGTCGACATGCGGCCATCGTGTGTGATGCCGACTCTGAGGAGTACATCTTGTCGGACTTGAGCTCGTCCAACGGAACCTATCTCGCGATTCGGGATGACGTGCGGCTAGCTGACGGAGATTTCATCCGTCTCGGCCAGCACTTATTCCGCGTCGACCTGCCTCAGAAGCCGAAGGCGCATTGAATCGATGAGCGACCACCCCCGCGGAGATTTGTCGAATACGGCAGCGCCTGGCTCGGATGAGCCGGGTGTCGAGGATGATGGCGACGTCAGTGGGGACGATGTTAAAAAGGCTTCGAAGAAGCCGAAGGGCGGCAAGGCCAAGAAGGGGGCGCCTCGCCCCGACGCGAAGCCCAAGGACAGGCAGCAGAAGGCAAAGATGAAGGGCGACTCGAAGGACTCGGACGGCGATGCTGACGCGCCTGATTCGGCGAACGGCGATGACGAGCCCCGGGGTGATGACTCGGAGAGCGAGCCGTCCCCCACGCCGCGTGGAACCGATTCAGACGCGCCGGCGGTGGCCACCGAAGAGACCTCTGGAGCGCTCAAACTGAGTGATGCCAGTGCCAACGAATCAGCCGCGGAGAGCGACGATGGCGAGGGCGACGACGAGGCGGCCCCATCGGAGGCGGGAGGGCCGGTCGAGCTGAAGCTCTTCGGTCGCGCCGACGTCGGTCAGATTCGGGAACACAACGAAGACAACTTCCTGATCGCCGATCTCACCAGCAAGATCCGTGGGATCGCTGGGACCGCGCAGACGATGAAGGTCGGCGACGGAGGGGTGCTCCTCATCGTCTGTGACGGCATGGGTGGTGCGGCCGCCGGCGAGGTCGCCAGTCAAATGGCAACCGACGTGGTCTACAGCCAGATGCTGGGCAAGGCCGGTCACCTGGATCGCGACCAACTGGCGCTCAACGTCGTTGAATCGCTGGAGATCGCCGGTGCTCAAATTCTCCATGAGGCCAGCACGAACCGCGCCTGTCGCGGTATGGGCACCACCGCCACGGTGGCGGCCTTGGTTGACGAAGTGCTGCTCCTGGGGCAGGTCGGCGACAGCCGTGCGTACATTCTACGGGGAGATCGGCTGGTCCAGGTCACCCGCGACCAGTCTCTGGTGAACCAGTTGGTCGAGGCGGGGCAGCTGACCGAAGAGGAGGCCGAGAACTTCGAGCACAGCAACATCATCCTCCAGGCGCTTGGCACGGCCGAGGCGGTCCAGGTGGACCTGACGTTCGTCGCTTTGCGTCGCGGGGATGTCCTCATGATGTGCTCTGACGGCCTCTCTGGGATGATTCGTGACAACGAGATCGCCGAGACGCTCACCAACGTGCCTGATCCTGCCGAGGCCTGTCGTGTGCTCATCGACGATTCCAACGAGGCCGGGGGGCACGACAACATCACGGTCATCGTCGCCGTGTTCGATGGTGAAGGGCTGCGTGAGGCCACGCTCGACGATGTCGAGAGCCTCAAGTACCAGAAGTATGCCGTTCCTGCTTGGGCTGGTTCACCGGACGATATCACCCGGCCAATCTCTCATTTCGACGATTCGCAGGACTACGACAGCACGCCGTCCATCGAAATCACCGGCGAATTCGAGATCGACGAGAACGTCGATTGGGATAGCGTGTTGGACGATCGCCCGGACATCCCCAAGGAGGCTGGCCTTAGCACATCGAGCGTCCTGTTCTGGCTCGCCTTGGTCGGCCTGGTGCTCGTTCTCTACTTCCTGCTCTTCGCACGGTGAATGCTCCGCCACGCGCTGCGCCGTCTGCTGTGGGTGTTCCCGAGCGTGGTCGGGGTATCGCTCATCAGCTTCTTCGTTCTGTCCCAGATCCCAGCCTTCGGTCACGACGCGCTTGGCGACCAGGTCGGCCATCTAGAGGGTGATCTAGAAGCCCACCGCCGCTCCCGGTTTCTCGATCTGCCGCTGTTCTTCAACCTGCGAGCTCGGGATCTGCAAGCACGGGTCGTTGCCGCCCGGGACGTCATCGCCCTCGGTGAGCCGGGGTCGGAAGCGATGGAGCGGGGTCCCGACGAGCTAGCTCGTCTTGGTGGCGCTGCGCTGCCCGACATCCTGCCGACCCTCGACGATCTCTCACCAGCGCTCCAAGTTCGACTCACCTTGGCCCTCGCACCGGTTGCTGAGCGTATGGGCTTGAAACACGATGGTGAGCCGAGCGACCCGGCGCAGGTGGTGCACTTCTGGCAGCGATTCTGGGAAGCCTGGGGCGTTGAGTTTCGTGACTCGACGGCCCGCAGTAGTGTCCGCCGTTACGCCCGCTACGGAACAGACGCCCGGGCCAAGGAGCTGCGAACGCTGGACACCTTCGCCCTGCCCGCCTTGATGGAGGCGTTACTGGTGCCCGGCCACGCCGGTGAGGTTGCGGCCGCCCGGCGAATAGTGGATCTGATCGTCCACGTTACTGAGCGCCGCGATGTCATCCGCGTTGGGGCGACGGTGGCCGAGGCACGAGCCTGCGTGGAACGCTGGCAGCGCTGGTGGTTGGTCTATGAAGCGGACTACCTGCGCCTGGCTGGCGCCGCACGAGTGGCAGCTTTTGCGCTCGAGACTCGTTATGGCAAGTGGGTGTTCGAGACGGTGGTTCTACGTCTCGGCAGGGACGCCAAGGGCCGACCGTTGCTCGACGAGCTCATCGCCAGCTCACAGGTGACGGTCACCATCTTGCTGCTCGGGATCGCCCTCGCCTATCTGTTTGCGGTGCCTCTCGGAACAGTCAGCGCATTGTTCCGGAGTCGCGGCGTCGACCGGACCATCTGCGCCCTCGTGCTGCTCCCCTATGCGCTCTCGCCGGCGGCTGTCGCTCTCTTGGCGCTCCACTTCGGGGCCATCTCGAGCGGCTCGGTATGGGGCGCTGCGGTGCTGCTGGGCCTGGTGCTGGTTGCTGATCCAACGCACCAGCAGCGCGCGGAGCTGGTGCCTGTTCTTGCCGAGGACTACGTGCGGGCCGCCATCGCCCGCGGCGCGGGCCCCCTCCGCGTGCTGTTCGTCCATGGGCTGCGAAATGCCATGCTACCGGTGGTGACCCGCGCGGCCCTGGAGTTGCCGGTCGCCCTGACGGCTTGTTTCGTTTTGGAGCACGTATTTGCTCTATCCGGCCTCGGACAGGCGACGCTCGAGGCCGTACGGCTCCACGATACCAGTTGGCTGATGGCGCTTTCGGTGACCGCCGCGGCGGTAGCCGTCGTGTCCCTGGTCATCAGTGACGTGTCCTATTCGTTGCTCGACCCCCGCTTGCGTCATGCTCTGATGCAGCGGAGCAGGAGGCGCGCATGACCCATTGGGCGTGGATTCGCCGTCGCTTGGCTCGCAGCTTGCGAATTCGGTTCGGTGCTTTGGTGCTGACCCTGGTCGTGCTGCCTGCTCTGTTTGCAGAGCTCGTCGCTGCGGACGCTCCGGTGTTTGCCTATGGGTCGGGGGGCGTCGTGGTGTTTCCGGCCATCGTGCAGCCGGCGGACCAGCAAGGCATGTCGCCAGCAGATATCTCGGCACGATACGAGCATGATGTGGCCTGGTGGCCCTTGGTGCGCAGCGGTCCAGACACGGAGAGCGCCATGGGGCCCCTCGCGCCGATGTGCCGAGCCCATCCGTTGGGAACGGATGAGCTCGGCCGAGACTTGCTGGCGCGCCTGGTTTACGGCGCTCGCACCGCTTTGGGCCTGGCCCTTTTCGCGCTGCTCGTGTCCCTGGTGCTCGGCGTGTTGCTCGGCGCCATCGCCGGCCAGGTGGGCGGGATTTGGGACGAGATGCTGACCCGGCAGGTCGAGATCGTCGAGACCTTTCCCTGCATCGTGGTGGTGGCGGTGGTGCGCGCCGTCTATCCAGAGGCGACCTATTGGTCTCTGGTTCTTGCGATCGCAGCTGTGCGCTGGGCCGAAGTGGCGCGTCTGGTGCGTGCCGAGGTGGTTCGGCTGAGCCACGCTGATTTCGTGGCGGCGGCTCGAGCCCTTGGCTGCAGTCGCATCAGAATTCTCCGGCGCCACATTCTGCCTCATGCGTTCAGGCCCGTGGTGGTGAGCATGATGTTTGGCGTTGCCTCAGTGGTTCTGCTCGAGGCTTCGGTGTCTTTTCTTGGTCTTGGGCTCGAGGGGTCTTGGGGGGTGATGATCGCCGAAGGCCTGGCGCCTGAGGCGCCACTGGGCCCGACCCTGTGGGCCGGATTGGCCCTGGTGCTCACTGTCGGGGCAGCCTATCTGATGGCCGATGCGGTCAACGAGTCGGTCGACGCACGGGTGGCGACGACCCGTCGTGTCCGCCGGTGACCTCGCTTCGGCTCGGGCTGACCGCGGGGCTTGGTCGTGGGGAGTTGGCCGGCTATGGTGCTCCGCCGTGCGCCCAGCGCACCGAGGTGAACCATGGTGAGGCGAGCGAAGCGCCCGGTCCAAGACGACCACGGTCCCCTCCGCCCCTTTCTCAAATGGGCAGGGGGGAAGCGCCGGCTGGTCGCGCAGATCGCACCTCATCTGCCGCGGCAGTTCGGGCGCTTTCACGAGCCCTTCGTTGGCAGTGGCGCACTTTACTTCCACCTTCGGCCCACCCGAGCGAGCCTCTCGGACACCAACGAACGGCTCGTGCGCACCTACTCGGGGCTCCGGGACGAGCCCGATCGGGTGATCGAGCTGTTGTCGAGCTACCCGCACGAAAAGCAGTTCTTCTTGAAGATGCGAGCCCAGGACATCGATGAGCGCAGCGATGCCGAGGTGGCAGCTTGGTTCATCTATCTGAACAAGACCGCCTACAACGGCCTGTACCGGGTCAACAGAAAGAACGGCTACAACGTGCCTTTCGGCGACTACCGGCGCCCAAACATCTGTGACGAGCCGACGTTGCGGCACTGTGCCAAGCAGCTGAAGCGGGTGAAGCTCCAGCTGTCGGACTTCGAGTCAGCGGCCCGGCGCGCCCGCAAAGGGGACCTGGTCTATTTCGATCCCCCTTATGTGCCTTTGTCGGCCACGTCCTATTTCACCAGCTACACGACCCAGGGGTTCGGCCTCGAGGACCATCGACGGCTGCGCGACCTGGCCCTGGCCCTGAAGCGTCGGGGGGTGCACGTGCGTCTGTCCAACTCCGGTTCGCCGGTGGTCCGGGACCTCTACCGAGACGATTTCAAGCTGATTCCCATCAAGGCACGACGGGACATCAACTGCCGCGCTGCCAGCCGCGGCGAGATCATCGAGCTGTTCATCAAGTGACTCGTAGCGGCCCTTTCAAGGAGGCACATGTACGGTTGGTCTTTTGCGGCGCGTACCGTTGATGAGGTGGGCTTGCTGCTCCGCGCGCTCGGCAAGCATCGCTACCTCGCCGAGGTTGATCACCGCCTGCATTGGGCCGTTGATGCTGCTGTGGCCGTAGTGGATCCGACCTTCGAGGGGGCCGTCGCCCGCCTCACCGAGTTGCGGGTAGAGCATCCCGATCTCGATCTTGGTTCTCGCGATCCGGCGCTCTGGCGGGCGGCTCCAGCCGACGAAGTCATCGCAGCGCTCGCTGCGCTCTGGGATTCCGGAGCCCGCGGAGAGCGGTGCCGTGCAGCGCTTCGACAAACCCTCCGGGATGAAGGGATCGACGTCTCGGAGCATCAGCCCTTCCAGTCTGACGCTGATGAGCCACCCCACCCCGAGCTGGTGCTGCTCGACTGGGTTCTGCTGCCTGTCGACGAGCTGGATACCGAACGCCACGCTGGGGCACTGCGGGCGATGGCCGACACCGGAGAGGACGTCAACCCTTCTGAGCCAAGCCACCTGGAGGGACCGACGTTGTCGGAAGTGGAGCTCTGCGATGGCTGTCCTCGCGGCGTGCTGCCGACTGACTTCATGGTCTGGGCCGACGGTCCCTATCGCTATTGCGACTATGTATTTCGTGGGGCCTCTCGGGCCGCCAAGTTGGTTGACCCGCCGGTTGGCTATCGAGACATCGACGAGGCGTGAGGACGGCGCTAAGGAGGAGCGATGGGCGTTGAGTTGGTGACTGAGCAGACATTCGAGGCCGAAGTCCTTCGCAGCGAGTTGCCGGTTCTCGCGGGTTTCTTCGACGAACGGTCCAGTCCTTGCCAGCAGATGGCGCCAGAGATGGACGCCTTGGCGATCGAGCTGGAGGGCAAGGCCAAGGTCGTCAAGGTCGATATCGAGCAGTCTCGGCAGCTCGTTTCGATGATGAAGATCCAATCGGTGCCGACTTTTGTCGTCTTCCATGAGGGCCGTCCCGTGGGTGCCGAACAAGGGGTCGTGCCGAGGGCGCGCCTGAGGGCGACGATCGAGCCCTTCCTGCCGCGGCCTCAAGGGGCGATCCGTGCCGACGAGCTCGCACCGATCGTGAAGCAGGGTGGGGTGGTCCCGGTCGACACTCGGGATGAGCGGACCTACCAGCGGGCCCACATTCCCGGCGCCGTCAACATGCCATTGGACGAGTTGCCAGCGAGGGTGGCCGAGCTCGTCATGCTAGGCGCTGCGGTGGTCTATTGTCGCAGCGGTGACAAGACCAAAGCGCTGAGCGAGAAGCTGGCTGCCGACGCCGTGGAGGTGCCGTTCCTCGAGGGAGGCTTCCTGGCGTGGGAAGCGCTGATGCTCCCCATCGAACGGAGCTAGTCGCCACTGTCCCGATAGGCTGCGAGCGCCGCCTGTAGCACCACCCGCACCGGTACCTGGTGTTGCCGGGCTGCGGCGGCGCAGGAGTCGAACTCAGGCTTGATCTGAGGTGGACCGTGGGAGCTGCGACTCACTTTGATGGTCAGCGTGCCGAACTCGGTGGTCACGTCGCAAAGCTCGCGACGGCGCTCGACGCGGGACACGGCATGCCACCTCAGGCCGATGGTCGTGGTCTCGGCCAAGAACGTCTGGACCACTTGGTCCAGCTGAGCACGGGGCGCCAGGGCTGCGACGGTCAAGGCTGGGCGGCCCTTCTTCATCGTGATGGGCGAGACCCATGCGTCGACGGCACCGGCGTCGAGGAGAGCACTCAACGCGTGGCCCGCCAGCTCGCCGGTCATGTCGTCTACATTGGCTTCGATGACCAGGTGCGTGCCGACGCCTGGGGCGGTCGACCGCGGTCCAGGCGGGCTCCCGAGAACCAAGCGTAGGAGGTTGGGGCGATCGGGCAGCTTTCGGTGACCCGCGCCAAATCCGATGTGCTCTGGCACGATAGCTGGCCAAGGCTCGTATCGTTGGGCCACGCTCGTCACGATGGCCGCCCCCGTCGGGGTGACCAGCTCGGCGTCGAGATCGACGCCGTAGGTCGGCGCGCCCCTCAGGCAGTGCACGGTCGCTGGGGCGGGCAGCGGCAGCACGCCATGGCGCGCTTTGACCAATCCCCGTCCCATGGGCAGCGGGCTGACGACCACGTCGGCACCCAGGTAACTGAGTCCGGCGGCGGCGGCGACGACATCCACGATGGCATCGACGGCACCGACCTCGTGAAAATGGACGTCATTCAGGGGCACTTGGTGGGCTGCGGCTTCGGCCTCGCCCAGCCGCCGGAAGATGATTTTGGCCAGTGTCCTGGTTGGCTCGTCCAAGGGCGCCGCCTCGAGCAGGGCGTTGATGGACGCGAAGCTGCGCTCCGGCTGGGAGGCCTCGACGTTCACGTCGAAGCCGGTCGCTGCGATGCCACTGTCCGAGGCTTGGGTGACTTGGATGGCATAGCCTTCGACGGGCAGCGTCTCGAGTGCCTCCTCGATGATGGCGAGCGGCACGCCCAGATCGAGAAGCGCCGCGACGGTCATGTCACCGGCGACGCCGCTGAAGCAGTCGAAGAACAACAGCTTGCCTCGCCCAGCCTGTCGCTCTAGCGCGACGGGCGGTGCTGGCTTGGAGCCATCTGCGTGGTCGTGTGACACGTGTCTACTCCGCTCGAGGCAGCATGCGGTGTATTGCCATGGCTGCACCGAAGCCGTTGTCGATGTTGACCACCGTGACCCCCGTCGCGCAGGACGTGAGCATCGACATGAGCGCCGTGAAGCCGCCGAGCGCGGTTCCGTAGCCCACCGACGTGGGTACGGCGACGATGGGCTGACCGATTAACCCACCCACCACGCTCGGTAAGGCCCCCTCCATGCCTGCGATGACGATGGCGGCGCTGGCGCTGGTGAGCTCATCGCTGCGGCCGAACAAGCGATGGATCCCTGCGACGCCCACGTCGTAGATGCGCGCGGCCTGAAGGCCAACTGCCGAGAGCGTTTCGGCTGCCTCTTCGGCCACCCCGATGTCGCTGGTACCGGCACAGAGAACGGCCACCGGGGCGCAGGGCCGGCTTGGCGGTGGGGTCAGGTCCAACCGGGCCAGTCGCGCGCGCTCGGCGTAACGCAGCCCTGATCGGTGGGCCATCAGCTTCTGAGCCTTGTCGCTAGACAGGCGGGTGATGAGCAGGTTGTGTCCCCCTTCGACCATCTCGTCGGTGATGGAGCACAGTTCGTCGGTGGTCTTCCCTTCGCCGAAGATGACCTCCGGAACGCCGAGTCTCAGCGACCGGTGATGATCGATCGTGGCCACGCCGATGTCGCGATAGGGCAGGGCGCGCAGCTCCTCCATCGCGGCGGTCACCTCGAGGTCACCGCATCGCAGGCGCTCCAGAAGCTTGCGAAGGCGAGCAGGGGTCATGGGTCTTGGTCTATTCTCACCGGTGGCCGACGTCGAGCGATTGACGGCTGCGGTGCGCTCCCCCAGGCTAGCGGTCGTGAGTGGCAAGCAAGGGTTGGAGCAGCGCCTAGAGGAGCTCGACGAGCTCGCCGCCGGCGCCGTTGATCGGGCGATCGCCGGAGGAGTGGACGTTGCGGAAGCCATCGCCCGCGGTGGCTCTGAGCTGTCCACCAAGGTCCGCATGGGCGAGCCGGAGCTCGTTGAAGAGGCAGGCCATCGTGGCATCGGGTTGCGGGTCATCAAGAACCAACGAGTGGCGCTCACATCGACCTCAGATCTGACCGAGAGCGGTCTCAGCCGGTTCATCGCCGACGCCCTCGAGTTGGTGGACGTAAGCCAAGAGGATCCCTTCGCAGGTCCGGCGGATCCCGAGCTGGTGGCCAAACAGCGGCCTGGGGCAGACGAGCTCTACGATCCCGCTGTGGGCGAGATCGATGCCGATCAGGCGCTCGACTGGGCCCGCCGCGGTGAGGCGGCAGCCCTGCAGGTCGATGACCGCATTACCAACAGCGACGGAGCCACCTTCTCCCGAGTGTCGAGGGTCTTCGCGATGGTCCTCTCAGGTGGCTTTCGAGGTGGCTATGCCACCTCGTCTGCCTCCCTGGTCGTCGTGCCCATAGCGGATGACGACGATCACAAGAAGCGCCGGGGACACCACTGGACCGCCCGGCGCTACCTGGCCGACCTCGACTCGGCTGAGGACGTCGGTGCCGAGGCGGCTCGCCGCACGCTACGCCTGCTGGGACCGCGCAAGGTCTCGAGCTGTGAGGCCCCGGTGATCTTCGAGCCCGACGCTGCGCGCTCGATTCTGGGAATGATGGCTAGCTGCGTCAGCGGTGGCAGCATCTGGAGAAAGCAGAGCTACCTGGCTGACCGTATCGACACCCGTGTGGCCAGTGAGCTGGTCACCATCGTCGACGACCCCTTCCTCCCGAGGGGACCTGGCACGCGCCCCTTCGATGGCGAGGGCCTGCTGTCGCGACGGAACACCGTGGTTGATTCGGGGATCCTCGAGACCTTCCTGTGCGACAGCTACAGCGGTCGCAAGCTCGACCGCCCCACGACGGCCAGCGCGGTCCGGAGCTCTGGTGGGGCCGTCGGGGTCTCGACGACGAACTTGGTGCTTCAGCCCACCGACCAGTCTCCCCAGGACATCCTGGCGGCGACCAAGAGCGGGCTCTACGTGACCGAGATGATGGGCATGGGATTCAACCCGGTCACTGGCGACTTCTCGCGAGGCGCGGTGGGGTTCTGGATCGAAAACGGCGAGCTGGCCTATCCGGTCAGCGAAGTGACCATCTCGCTGAACGCCGACGAGCTGTTCAAAGGGATTGACGCGGTAGGCAGCGATCTCGACCTGCGCAGCGCCATCGCGGCACCGACCATCCGGGTGGCGTCGATGACCATCGGCGGACGTTGAGCTTCGAACCCGAGAGCACGAGTGACCTAGCAATCCCGCGGTCCGCTGTTGGCCCATCGGTTCGCCTTGGGGCCATCACGCTGTTCTTCCTGTCTGGTGTGGCTGGGCTCATCTCCCAGGTGATCTGGGTGCGCCGCTTCGGGGCCATCTTCGGCAACACCCTCCATTCTGCTGCCTTGGCCACCGGCGTCAACACGGCTGGGGCGGCGCTCGGCGCCCTGTTGACTGATTTCTACCCTGGCGCCAATCTCGTGTTGTGCAAGCGCGCCGTGACCGGAGGGCGTTTCGGCGACGCTTTGCGGTGCTGTGACATTGCCGCTGCCGGAGGCCTCCCGATTCCGCCTGATTTGGCTGCGCGGCTGGCGCCTCATCGCGCCGAACGGTAACCGCTCGAGTCGCGACTAGTCACGGTCCGCCTCGCGCCGCGAGCTAGTGTGGTGAGTTCGCAACTCACCACCACACCAACACAGCATTTCCTGCAGTCAATAGGTCCGCAATCGCGAAAGAACCACCAGCTTTCACCCGTGTACGGGCTGGTGGTTCTGGAGCGAATTGCGGACTCAGGACACTAGCGCAGCTTACGGTAACGCACGGCGCGCAACGGTGTCCGCTTGCCGTGCCGATTGTAGTGCCAGGTGTAGGCGCCGCCGAGCAGGCCAGACAACAGGGCGGCTGCGATTGGGGCAATCACGGCCAGGAGCCCGCCGATCAGCGGCAGATTGCTGATGATGGCGACGGCAATGGCGCCAAATATGGTGATGACCAAGGCTGAGGTGAAGGGCGCCCCGTACCACAGGCCCATGCCAGGGATCACTGTGCCGACAGCGACGCCGAATGGCACGCTCTTGCGCTTTTCCGGCTCTAGCGTTGGCTCGATGCCCGGGTCGATGTGCAACAGACCCATGGCCAGCCTTCGGATGGTGTCGAATCGTTGCCCGGCCCTGCGCGGAGCAGTGATCGTCAAGCCGCGGACCCGATAGGTGACCAGCGCCTGTTGCGCGCCACTGCCTCGTTCGACCCTGCCGGTGGTCTCCATTTGGGCCAGCCAGGCCTCTGCTTGATGGGGCTGGATACCGAGTCTGGCCACGATGTTGGCGACCGTGAGCTCGACATTGTCGCTAGCCATGGCGATGACGGCGACCTCGAAGGCTGGAAAATCGAGCGCTCCACTGGCCAGGGCAGTCGCTGCCGTGGCCGGGCCGTCGGTCGGCCCGGACGGGAGGCTCGTGACGGTGGGTGCGGAGGTCGCGGACGTCGGCTTAGGCCGAGACCGCTGGGTTGCCGCCGCTTCGAGGGCCGTCGGCGGTGCGCTGCTGAAGCGCCTCGCCGCCGCCTCGCGCGCTGCCGTTTCCGGGTCAGGTTGGATGCCGAGCCCGGCGTCGGGCGGGCTCGGCCCTGGCGAGCCAAGTGGCGCCAGGGCGGCCGTCTTCAGCGCTTGCCAGAAGGTCTTCGCGTCGGCATAGCGGTCTGGCGGCTCGATGGCCAGCGCGCGCTGGAGCACCGTTTCCACGGCATCGCTCGTGTGGACCCCCTGCCTCCGCAGGGTTGGCCGCGCACCGGGATTGGTCGCCGCCACGTACAACTGGGTCGGATCGTCGCCTTCCAGCGCCCGCTGCCCACTCACTAGCTCGACCAATATGAGGGCCAGGGCAAACACGTCGGTCCAGGGACCGGTCGCCCCGAGGCGCTTGTTGAACTGCTCTGGGGCGCCATACCGTGGCGTGAAAGCCGTGGGCCGATCCATGGTGGCCGCCGGGGAGGCCGTGAAGGTCGCATGGGCGGCCAGGACTTTGGCGATCCCGAAGTCCAGCACCTTGATGGATTGGGCGCCGTCGGCGTCGGTCAAGAACAGGTTCTCGGGCTTCACGTCTCGGTGGGCCACCCGCTGCCGGTGCGCCAGAGCGAGCGCCTCAGCTGCTGGCTCGAGCAGCTCGATGGCCTCTTGGAGGAAGAGTCCTTCCTGTCCGGCAGCCCGCCGCAGTGCGATGAATTCCGCCAGGGTCTTGCCTTCGAGCCACTCGAGCACCAGATAGGGGACCCAGTGACCGCTCGGCGTGGTGACTGCGCCTACATCTAGCGCCTGCACGATGGCAGCACACCGCTTGGACAGGCGATGCAACACCGCGCCCTCGTCCTCGAGCCGGCTCAGCAGCTCGTCACGATCGGCGGCGGCGAGGTTGGTCGAGACGGTGAGGCATTTGACGGCGATGGGTTCGCCAAAGGATCCGTGCTCTCCGCGATAAACGACCCCAAACCCGCCTGAGCCGACGATCGATTGAATGCGGTACTTGTCATCGATGGTGGTGCCGAGCAGCCCGAACGGATCGCACCCTTCATTTGCCGCTGCCTCCACCATCACCCGTGGGTGCGAGCGTAGGACACGGGCCCGCTGCGCGACAACCCTCCAAAGCATGGCACCTCAGTCCAGCGCATCTTTTCGTCCTTGCCCCTCCGTCCCTCCGTGGTGAACTAAGGGCTCGGCGCCGCCGGTCAACCCGGGTCACTGAGATTGTGCTGACCTGGCGTCGGCAGCTCGGGGCATCGCATGAACGACGACTCGTTGCCGTCTGGTGCTCTCGGGTCGACGCGCATCACGCTGAGCCCCGACTTCGGCTTGGGCTCTGCCGGGAAGCGGGACAGGAGGTTGCCCTCTTGGTCGTGGAGCTTCAGCGGTTCCCCCTGGTTGTTCAGCCCTCCCTTGCCCAGCTTGGCGACCCGAATCAACATGGTGCCACTTGCCGGCGGGGGGTCGTAGTCGCTCGTTTCGTCGAAGCCTTCGTTGACGATGAGGGCGAAGGCTCCGGGCGGTAGGTTGGCTTCGGGCAGCACCACCTCTCCGCCGATGTCGGTCAACAGGTAGCCGCCGAGCTCGGCCGTGGCCAGACCATCATTGTAGAGCTCGACCCATTCCTGCTCTGGCTCCTCACCCACCGGGTTGGCCAATACCTCGTTGACGATGACGTGGGGCATTGGCGCAAGGGTCGTCAGGTGGTGGGCTGTGCTTTCGAGATGGCCAGCGGGATCCAGAACGTCGACGAGCAAGGTCACGGCGCTGGCTGGCGGCAGTGGGCTGAGCACCCCGTGTTCCTCCGGCTCGGTCGCCATGACGGTGCCCAGCATCGTCGGTGGCTGGGGTGTGCTCACCGCCCACAGCAGTGGCATCGCTGGAGCCCTGAGGTAGATGCGGTCGTCGGCGACAAGCCCACAGCCCGGCCCGATAGCGACTTCGTCGGGTCCGCAGCTCAAGGGCGTGAAGGCGAAGGCTGGGCCGTCGGCTCGGAGTGCGGTCGGCTCGACACGACCCTGGGGATCGCCGTCGGCGGTGACCAACAGCGGTGGCGCGATGGCGTGCAGGTCCGCCGGGCGGCCGGCTGGCTCGAGATGCACACACTCATGGCCCCTGCCCTGGGCGGTTGCACCGCGAACCAAGGTTGCCGGCTCACCCGTCGGAAAAAGGGCGGCAGACTGGGTGATGGCTGGCAGCTCAGTCGTGCCACACCACACCGCGACTCGGGCTGTGCTGCCCTGGCTGGCGACGCCTCCTGGCGGCCAAAGGAGGTCGAGATGATCGATCGGATCGTCGCTCATGACGATGATTTCTTCCGAGAATTTCGGGGCCCCAGAGGCGACCGAGTAGATCTCTCCAGCGTGGAGTTTCTCAGTGGGGGCAAGCACCACCGTGTCGTCCAATTCGAACCACTCCAGTGTCGGGATGATGCGTTCGGACAGGGCGCCTGAGATTTCGTTGCGGGCCAGTTGCCCCAGATGGGCGGGACCGATCTGGCCAGCGATGAGCACGAAACGGTCAGGCTCGATCCGTGGCAGGTCTTCGTCCAGGTTGGTCACCTTGATGTGAATCCGCACGACCGGTGGTGCGGCGTGAAGCGGCGATGGTGGCTCGAGGGTGACCTCGAGCTGGGCATCCTGTTCATCGGTCGCTGCCGTAGACCCTTCGGCCAGGGGGAATGGTGCAGGGGCACTGCAAGCAACGGCTAGCAAAGCCCGGGCGATCAAGGGAATCAGCCTGACGAGGCGGCACAATGAGATAGTCATGCCCCTCCATCGTCACCAGCGAGTCTCAGTGGCGCTTTTTTTGCCGTCGAACCAGCGCTGACGGTCGGCTGGCGTGGGGTGGTGAGAGAATCACCAGAGGTGAGGGGAGACCACGATATGCGCCGAATCCTGGCGCGCCGGGATGCTTAGGACTCGTCCTCGTCGTCGTCCTCGTCGTCGTCCTCGAGCTCGTCGTCGTCCTCGAGCTCGTCCTCGTCGTCGTCCTCGTCGTCGTCGTCCTCGTCGTCGTCGTCCTCGAGCTCGTCGTCGTCCTCGAGCTCGT
>JAUVCD010000589.1 GCA_030590865.1 Myxococcales bacterium
CGGCCCACTCCTTGTGGCGGAACGAGGCGGCGTCATCGACGCTCATTTTGGCATCTAGCGCCACGACATCGCCGTCGGTGGTTACCACCAGCGGGTTGATCTCACAGAGCGCAGCGTCTTCTTCGACGAAGCACTTGTAGAGGTTGGTGATGAGCTTGCCGAAAGCACGCATGGTGTTCTTTTCGGTGAGGCCCAAGGCGAAGGCGAGTTGGCGAGCCTGGAAGCCGGCCAGGCCGATCAGGGGATCGACGTGGACGGTGATGATCTTCTCAGGAGTCTTGGCGGCGACCTCCTCGATCTCCATCCCGCCCTCAGTCGAGGCGATGACGGCCACCTGGCGCTTCTCCCGGTCGACCAGGATGGCGAGGTAGAGCTCTCGGTCGATGGGCAGACCCTGCTCGAGATAGAGGCGTCCGACCTTCTGGCCTTCTTTGCCGGTCTGCTTGGTGACCAGCTGCATGCCGAGGATCTCGCTGCCTACCTTGGCTACGGCCTTGGCGTCGCCTTTGACGACCTTGACGCCACCACCTTTGCCCCGACCGCCGGCGTGGATTTGCGCCTTGACGACCACGACCTCATTGCCCGTTTCTTTGATTAGGGCGGCAGCGGCTGGCTCGATCTCCTCCTGCTTGAAGACTGGTTTTCCCTGAGGGACCGGCACGCCGTAGCGTGCGAAAATTTGTTTGGCTTGATACTCGTGTAGCTTCATGGGTAGCCCCGGGCGCGAAAAATACGCGCAATTTGGACGGCCCTGTCTAGCACAACTGGCGATGGAGTGGACCCCAAGGTGGCGCAGGCCAGCACGGAAGCAGCTCCCACCGTGTCGCTAGGCTTTGGGTGGTGTGGGACGCCCCCACCCCTGGCCCCCTAGCAGGTCTGGGGACCTCTTGGATTTCGGGCGGTCGGTGAGATCTCAGCCACCGCCGACGCCGCCTAGGCCGCCGTCGCCATCGGCGCCGCCGTCACCCCCACTGCCACCAAAGCCGCCCCAGCCGCCCCAGCCGCCAGGCATCCCGTAGGCGCCGCCAACAGCCCCGGTGCCACCCCATCCGCCTGGTACTCCGTAGGCTCCGCCCCAACCGCCCGGTATCCCGTAGGCTCCGCCTTCGGCACCTGCACCGGTGCCCGAGCTGGTCCAGCCCGCCTCGCCACCGCCGCCCTCGCCAGACTCGACGCTATCGCCGCAGGCGACCACCGCCAGGCCGGCACCGAGCACGATCGGCAGCAGAGCGGCGCGCAAACCCGGAGCACCGAGGCGCTCGGCCTGATGGTCCAGATCAGCACAGATCCCTTGCAGCTTTTCTCGAACGTTACGTTCCGACATGGTGCCCTCGCTGAGCCAGCGTATCACAGCACCGAACCTGTCGGACGGCGGGCTATGGCGGAGCGATTGACGGCGACGAGGGGCAGCTGCCAGGGGCGCTACCGAGCCCATGGCAGCAACGTGGTCGCCATCGCTGCGCCAGATTGTGTTTCCCTTCTGGGCCGTCTATAGCTCCAGGTCCGGTTCGGTCGCGGCGCTGCCGCGGGAGACGGGCCGACACCGCTGGCAGGCCTGTTCTTGCAGGCCCCTGGCTTCGGACGGGCGAGCTAGCCTTTGGGCCAAATCAGACCGTCGCGAGCCTGCTCCGAAGGAGCCCCTCATGTCGATCACCCTCGGGACCAAAAAGCTGACCATCGAAGACGTGGTGCGGGTCGCACGAGATGGCGAGCAGGTGGAGCTGGCCGCTGAGGCACTCGACCGCATCGTCCGCTGTCGGGCGATGCTGGAGAGCAAGATCGAGGCCCGGGAGGTCATGTACGGGGTCAACACCGGCATCGGCGAGTTCTCCGAGGTGGCGCTGAGCGACGAACAGGTCAAGGACTTCCAGCGGTACCTCATCTACAACCATGCCGCGGGTATCGGCGAGCCTTGCCCCATCGAGCACGTCCGGGCGGCCATGCTCAGCCGCGTGATGGTCCATACCCATGGCCACTCAGGCGGTCGTCCCGAGATCACTCAGACCTACCTGCGGATGCTCAACGCCGGGGTGACCCCAGTCACCTGCGAAAAGGGCAGTGTCGGCGCCTGCGGTGATTTGGCGCCGCTCAGCCAGATTGCCCTCTCGCTGCTCGGTGAAGGCGAAGCCTTCTACGAGGGTGAGCGCATGCCCACCAAGACGGCGATGGAGCGGGCTGGCATTCCCATCCCGGGCTTGCAGGCCCGCGACGGGCTGTCGGCCATCAATGGCTCGAACCTCATCACTGGGATGTCTTGTCTGATTCTTCACGACGCCGAGCGGTGGCTGAAGCAGGCCGAGATCGGCTGCGCGATGACCCTCGAGGCGCTGCTGGCGAACATGAAGCCCTACCAGCCCCAACTGCACGCGCTGCGAGGCTTTCCCGGTGCGCAGAAGAGCGCCGCCAACTTGCGGGCGGTCACCGAGGGCTCGGACCTGCGCACCGGCAAGCTCAAGGTCAAGGTGCAGGACGCCTATTCGATGCGTTCCTCTCCCCAGGTCATCGGCGCGGCGCGGGACCTGCTCGACTATGCGCGGAAGCAGGTCGAGATCGAGCTCAACGGTGTCGCCGACAACCCCATCTTCCTTCCTGACGAAGATCTCGTGCTGACCGGCGCCAATTTCCAGGGCACGCCCATCAGCATGCCCATCGACAGCCTCGGCGGCGCCCTGACTATGGTCAGCGTCCTGTCCGAGCGGCGGCTCAACCGGCTGCTCAACCCGGCGCTCAGCGTCGGGCTGCCCGCCTTCTTGACCAAGGGAGCGGGCATGTTCTCAGGCTTGATGTTGAGCCAGTACACCGCTGGAATGCTGGTGGTGGAGCAGAAGACGCTGAGCCAGCCCGCCTTTGTGCAGTCCATCCCGGCAGCTGCGGATCAAGAGGATTTCGTCAGCATGGGCATGAACTCGGCCCTCCAGACTCGCCAGATCATCGACAACGCCCGTGGCGTCCTCGGCATCGAGCTGATTGCCGCCGCCCAGGCCCTCGACTTCCGCGACTCCGAGCCTGGTCGGGGCACCAAGGCAGCTCACGGTGCGGTGCGCGAAGCCGTCAAGCATCTGGACGAGGATCGCTCGCTGTTCTCGGATCACAACGCTATGGCCGAAGCGGTGAAGCAGTGTCGAGTCCTCGAGGCCGTCGAGGAGGCCATCGGGCCGCTGAAGAGCTCGTGGGATTAGGAGCGTGTCGGCTCAGTTCCGGTGAATGTCCCGGTGCATGACCTGCCGCGTCGCCGTCAGCCGCTCGTCGGCCGGCATGTGGGCCAGCGTTTCGTTTAGCCGCTCGTCATCCTCGCGCATCAATTGAGCGATCACGTTGTCGATGACTTGGGCATGGAACGTCCCATGGTCCTCATAGAGGGCGCGCCGCTCATCGAGCAAGCGTGCTGCTGCCACGCAGCTGTTGGGCAGGGGCTCCAGATCCTCGAGCAGCTTGGGGTTGGAGAACACGTTCCCTTCCACCTTGGTCCGACCCGCCAGCTCGAGCATGCCGTCTTGGGTCAACCCGTACTCGGCCGCATTGGTCAGACCGGCCAGCAGCAGGTTGAAGAGGGCCGAGCCATCGGGGGACCGAATCTCCACGGTCTGGTGGCCCCGCGGATCGGTGTATTCTTCTGTCTCTCGTGGATTGACCGCTCGGGCCAGGTCGGCCGCCTTCGCCCAGCCGAGGGGCACACGGATCAGGGCAGAGCGGTTGCGGTCGCTCCAACAGATCCGGGTCGGTGCCTCATGGTTGGGGACCAGGCGCAGGAACGCTGGAGCCACCGTGTTGCCGAAGGCTGAAAGCGACGAGGCGTGGTGAACCAAGCCGCCGATCAGTCGCAGCGCGTGCTCTGATAGCTCGCCCTTCGAATCGGTCATCAGGTTCTTGCCGTCTTTCATCACCTCCATGTGGACGTGAAAGCCGTTGCCGGCCACGCCTTCCTCCAGCTTGGGGGCGAAGGTGGCGAGCATGCCGGACCGGAAGGCGACGTTGCGGATGATCCAACGGCTGAGGGCGACGAAATCGCCCATCTCATCCACCGGGCGGGTCAGAAACTCGATTTCGTGCTGCTCCGCCCGTTTGCCTTTCAAGATCTCGAGGTCTGACCGGATCGAATCGATGAACCCGACCTCGGCGTGGGCATATTTGATGGCGCCGGTGATGCGGGCGATGTGGCGCACCATTTCGTTCACGACCTCACCGAAGGTGAAGAAAGGCGCCGAGGCGTGGTAGCCCGTTTGACGAGGGGGGGTGAACAATCCCGGGCCGCCCTCGCCGATCAAGAAGAACTCGATCTCGCCCAGGGCGTGGAACTCGAAGCCCGTGTTCTTCTTGAAGCGCTGGTGGGCTAGGGACAGCACGTTGTCTGGAGTGAAGGGGGCCCGGTTGCCGTCGGCGTCCAGAAAGCGGCACATGAAGTCGAGGCTGCGAGAGTCAAACGGGCTGATGAAGGCGGTGCGGTAGCGGGGGACCACGTAGAGGTCTGAGCTGGACGCATCCATCAAGCCGGGGAACAGCGACGAGCCGTCGACCCGCTCCCCCGCGGCCAGAATGCGCTCGGCGTGGTGCAAGGAGCTGAACGGCAGCTTCAGCTCCTTGAGCTGGTTGTCCATGCCCGTATAGAGGAAGGAGAAGCGCTCGATTCCGTACTCCTCCACCACCTTGAGCAGATCGGCGCGACAAAAGTCCGCCGCCTCTTTGTCGAGGAAGCGGCTCAGAGGATTGGTCAGGGCGAGCTTGTCGGTCATGGTCGTCTCCGCGGTGGCGCGTCGCAGCGATGCTGAGATGATGGCCCGGCGGTAGCGCACAGGCCAGGGCTCTCAGCTGCGCTTGGCTTCATACTGGCTCAGCAGCTCGACGAATAGACGGGGGACCAGGGCCATTTGCGCTGGCGGCACGACATAGGCGATCCGCATCTGGGTCTTGCCGGGGTTCTGGCCCCCTGGGGCGGTGCTGTAGAAGCCACTCATGGGGGACACGAGCAGCGTCGTGGGCGTGCCGTCCACGTCCACGGCGCCCTCGGTGGCACAGAATTCCACGAAGTCCATGGCGTCGAAGCCGGGCTTCACGACCTTGCGCACGTCGAGCACCGAATAGATGGAAGCGTCAGGGCGGGACACCACCAGATCCGGCGAAAGCTCTTTCAGCTGGGTGGTGAAGGTGGTCAGCATCTTCCGGTAATAGCTCCGCAGATCGGCGGTCCAGCGACCCAGCTGCTGGTGGCTTTGATGGGCTAAGGCCCCAACGATGTACTGGCCGATGCTGTTGGGACAGAGGCTGGCCGTGTTCTCAGCCACCGCCTTGTCGTGTAGCTCCAGGTTGTCGGTGACCAAGGCGCCGATGCGGAGCCCACAGCCATTCCACACCTTGGAGGCCGTCTCGATGCTGATGCGTCGACCTTCGATGCCAGGGACCACCTGATCGGTCACGCCCCACAAGCTCGAGACGTCGTCATCGGTGTAGAACAGCTCTCGGTAGGCTTCGTCGCTGATCAGCCACAGGTTGTGGCGCACACAAAGCTCGGCCAAGGCGGTGAGGGTGGCCTGGTCGTAGAAGTGGCCTGTTGGGTTGTCGTAAGGGATGACGACCATGGCGCCAGGCTGTTCGGCGACGATCACCTGTTCGATTTCCTCCAAGGCTGGGAGCGTGAAGCGGCCGTCGTCTTGGAGGGACCGGCAGATGGACACGGTCGGTCGGCCCAGTCGCTCGGTGAAGGACTTGTAATTGGTATAGGCCGCGTCGATCAGCAGCAGGGGCCGCTCAGATGAGCCGGCTGGGCCACACAGGCCGACGACACAGAGCTCCATGGCCTGGCTGCCGCCATCGGTGATCTGTGCCTGCAGTCCCTTGGTGGAGAAACCGCTGGCGGCGATGATGTTCAGGAACGCCTGGTTGGCCTCGGCTTCGCCCACCGTTGCGGTGTATTTGACCACGCCATCACGGAACGGGCTGTCCGGCCCGTCCAGGTTGTGAAGGCGCTCGATCATGGCCGGATGCAAGGGCAACGAGACGTTCCCAATGGCCACGTTGATCGCCTGGGTGTCATCTTGGCGCTGGGCGAACTTGATCTGGGAGATTCGGATCACCGACGGTTC
>JAUVCD010000100.1 GCA_030590865.1 Myxococcales bacterium
CGCCTGGTGGGGCGCGCCTACGCCGACTACGTGGCCATCCGGGCGAGCGAGGTCGCGCCGGCACCGGCGACGATCAGCCTGGTTGAAGCGGGAGCGCTCCCGCTGGTGAGCCAAACCGCGCTGCAAGCGCTCCGCGACCTAGGGGCCATCACCCAAGGAAGCCAGGTGTGCATCAACGGCGCGTCAGGCGGCGTCGGCACGGTGGCCATCCAAATCGCCAAAGCCTACGGCGCCCAGGTGACGGCGGTGTGCAGCAGCCGCAACGAAGCGCTGTGCCGACAGCTTGGGGCCGACCAGGTGGTGCCTTATGACGAACAGGACGTGCTCACCGGCGTACCGCGTTTCGACATCTACTTCGACGTCTTCGGCAACCACTCCATCGACCTGACCCGACCGGTGCTCAGCCCAAGCGGCGTGTTCGTCAGTGCCGTACCGTCCCCAAGCAGCGCCTGGACCGCCCTCCGGACACGCTGGTCCAAGCAGCGCGCCAGGGTCGTAGTGGTCCGGTCCCGACGGCACGACCTGACCACGATCGCCAAGCTAGTCGAACAAGGACAGCTGACTCCGGTAATCGATAAGACCCTACCGTTATCCGAAGCAGCACAAGCTCACGCCTACGTCCAAACCAAGCGCGCTCGAGGCAAGGTCGTGTTGACCCCGAGCTAGTTGGCGGCACGCCGACGCCGGCGGCGCACACCAACTCGCATCCCCTACGCTTCAGTCGTCATCCGTCGCCGGTGGCAAATCCAACGTCACCGTCGTGCCTCGTCCCGACACAGAATCCACGGCCAGCCGCCCCCCGCAGGCGTCCACGGCCCGCTTGACGATGACCAATCCCAGGCCAATGCCGGTGGCCTTGGTAGTGTAAAATGGATCCCAGATCTGACTCAGGTGCGCTGGGTCGATTCCCGCGCCGGTGTCGCATACGGTGATCCGCACCCATTGCCGACCTTCCTCGTCGAAACAGCTGGCGCCCACCGACACCGTACCCCCTTGCTCGGTGGCTTGGCGCGCATTGACCAGGAGGTTCACCAGCGCATGAGTGAGACGCCGAGCATCGACGACGACGTGAGGCACAGACTTGCCCTGCTGGTGGACGATCTTGCCGGCTCCGGATTGAAGAGCTTGCTGAGCCGCCAGCACAATCGCCCCGTCGATGAGCTCAGCTGTGTCGATCCGCGTGCCTCGAATCTCCAGGGGGGAGGAGAAGGCCAACATGTCATCGATGATCCGTTCGATCCGCCGGGTCTCCTCATCGACGATGCCCCGCAACAGGCGGGTCTGTCCGCAATCGGTCAGGTGACGCTTGAGCGAAGACAGCGAGTTTCGGATCACCGCCAAGGGGTTGCGGATCTCGTGGGCCACCACCGCCGACATCTCGCCTAGGGCGGCCAAACGCTCGGCTCGATTGAGCTCGGCACGGGTTTTTCGCTCGTTGTCGAGAGCCTGCTCCAGATCAGCAAGGATCGCCTCTCGACTGACGATGTCGCGCTTGAAATTGAGCAAGGTGGCCGCGCTGGACGCGAAGATGTTGAATAGATGCAGATCCCCCTCGGTGAGGTCGTCGGCGTAGTCGATTCCGGCAATCCCCACCGCCTGGTCGCCCACCACCAGCGGGAGCACCGCGCCTGCCTTCCCATGGGCGGCCTCGATGACCAGCGGACGAATGGCGGGGTCACCATGGAAGGTCGCGAACAGGAGATCGGCCACTTCCTCGGGCCCGCCCAGCAGCTTCGGCTCGCGACTCCGGTAGACGGCGACGTAGGGGTTGTCGTGCTCGTCCAACGGGATAGTTAACTCGGAGAACTCCTGGCCAGTACCCAGGCGGTACAGATCGGCCACGACTTGCTCAGGCCACCACGCCGCCACCTTCAAGCCCTCGCCGTCACGCACCATCAGGACCGCCATGACGGCACCGATCTCGACGAAACCGTGAGCGATGGCCCGAGTCACCTCGTCGATTTCCGAGAGCTGAGCAACCTGGTCCAGGATCGCCAGGATCGTCTCACGCTTCGAGCGACCACGACTCGACAGGACGTCGGTCGGTGGTTCGGGAGCCTGGTGGGTCACAAAGTCTCTCTTCGACAATCCCCCAAACATGACATTAGCGCCAATGGCCGTGCCTTGTCTGCACTTCCCGGCAACCACGGCGCCGCCCGTGTCACACCGTGTGATGGTCCGGGCGGACTGATCCAGAACCTACTGGCAATTGCCGCTCACACAGGTCTGACCGTTGCCGCAGGGCGGGTTGCCGCCACAGCCCCGGGTGCAGACACAAATGCCCGTCTGGAACCCGACGGAGCCGCAGCCGTAGTTGGTCTGGCTGTGCCCGCACTCGCCGTTGTTGTTGAACATGCCCAGGCACTCGCCACCGTGGGTCTGACACACGGTGCCGCAGGACACCTGCCCGTTGTTGAAGCCAAAGTCACAGATGTCAGCCGTCTGGACACAAAGGTAGTAGCCCACCGTACCGCCGCTGTACTGGCTGTCACAATCGATCAAGTTGGGGGCGCAGTCGACCTGACAAATGCTCCACACCTCAGACACGCAGACATCGTCCCAGTTGGTGTCGCAGCAGAACGGATCCTGACCGCAAATCTGGGCCACGCAGGGGTCACATTCGGCCGACAAAGGACCGCCCTCATCACAGAGGTCGTGGGGACAGTTGGGAGCACCACCCCCGCCACCGGTCCCGCTCGTCGACGTAGAGGTCCCTCCGCCGGTCCCGCTCGTCGAGGTGGAGCTCGAGCCACCGGTCCCGCTCGTCGAGCTCGTGCCGCCACCGGTCCCGCTCGTCGAAGTAGACGTCCCGCCACCAGTCCCGCTCGTCGAGCTCGTGCCACCCTCGCCAAACAAGCGGGTGTCGGTGGAGCAGGCCGGCGCCACGGTGACGCCGAATAGCAGGGAAGTGACAGCGAGCGGTACTAAGCGATTCATGGCAAGTCCTGGGCGGAAGAACGTAGTCGACCGTGGTTCGTCCCACCTATCAATTGACCACAGCGGTGGGAGCAACGGCAAGCCTCGCGACCGTGCCAGTATCCGATGGGCCGGACAGGTCAGCGCCTTGGGGCGCCTCGCCGAGGGCCCAGCCCCGCTCCACTGGCGGCGATGATGGTGGCGCCCAGCGACCGAGGAGGCTAGACGACCGAGCAGATGAGCTCGGACCAGCGAAGGCGCAATGAACGCCGGGTGCTTGCCGCCACGTGCTTCGCCCACTGTATGACTCACCTGTACATGCTGGTGTTCCCGGCGCTGGTCACACCGCTGCGGGCCGAGTTCGGCCTGAGCCTAGGCGAAGCGCTGGAGCTCTCCTTTGCCGGCTACTTACTCTACGGCCTTGGCTCGCTCCCTGCCGGAATCATCGCCGACCGTTGGCGCGCCCGGTGGATGCTGGCTCTGGGTCTCGGACTGAGCGGCACCGGCGCTGTGCTAGCCGGGCTCAGCCAGTCGCCCCTGATGCTAGTCGTCGCGCTGGGAGTGCTCGGGATCGGAGCCAGCATCTATCACCCCACCGGGATGGCCCTCATTTCTCGGGCATTTCACGATCGCCGCGGGCGGGCGCTGGGCCTCAACGGCGTGTTCGGCAACATCGGCTTGGCCAGTGCCCCCTTCGTGACCGGTCTGCTGACATCGATGTTCGGCTGGCGCTGGGCCTACCTGGTGCTCGGTGTGCCCGGCCTGGTGGGCGGCCTCTGGGTCGCCATGACGCGGATCGACGAGTCGGTGGTGGAGCCAGCCTCGGCCGGCTCGGACCATCCCGGACCCGCGGAGAGCAAGCACCTGAAGCGTTATTTCATGGTGCTCTGCGTCGCGATGATGTTGGCCGGGCTGGCCTATCGCAGCGGCTCACTGGTCATGCCCAGCTACTTCGAGCTCAAGGCTAGCTTCCTGGTGCCCACAGCCAGCGCCTTGGTAGACGCCTTGGGTGGAACCGGAGCAAAGACCGCCGCCGCCACGGCGCTCACCTCGCTGGTCTATGCCACGGGCATCGTGGGCCAGATCATTGGCGGCCGAGTCGCCGACTCCCGAGAGCTCAGGCTCAGCTACCTGTTCTTCCACCTCGCCGCCATCCCACCGGTGGTTGCCATGATGTGGCTCGCCGAGGTCCCGCTGCTGATGGCCGCAATGCTCTACATCCTGTTCGGGCTCGGCATGCAGCCCATCGAGAACAGCCTGATCGCCAAGCTCACCCCGCCGGCCTGGCGCAGCACCGCCTATGGCCTGAAGTTCGTACTGGCCTTTGGCGTCGGCGCTCTCGCCGTAGGGCTGGTGGGGCAAATCGAGCAGCGCGCTGGCCTGTCGGCCGTGTTCGGAAGCATTGGCGCGCTCGAATTGGGCTTGGTCCTCGTGGCCACCCTGCTGTGGCTGTTGTCGCGGCGCCGCTTTCCACGGATCAGCAACGCCTGAGACAATTGGGGCTGGGCCGGGAACTACCTAGGCGAGGAGTATGGGCTCCGGCGTATCCAACTGGATCACCAAGGCCCCAACTATTCGCCACCACTGTACGGATACAGTGTGACGGTAATTGTCGGCCGGGTGTTTTGTTTGATCAGATTAACCTATTGAAATACGAGAGAAATTTCACCGTGGCATGTAGGTCAATGTGCAGCAAGCTCGCCTCTTTCAAGACAGGCATAGTTGATGCTTAAACCTTCCATACCGTCGCGGAGCCCATCTGGGGAGTTGGGTCTCCGTCAGAACGGCCAGGAGGTCAGGATGAACGCGAGAACGTTGGGCTATGGTGCGCTTTTGGTCTTGGCAGCAGCAGCGCTGCCCGCTTGCGCCGCAAGCGATTCGAACGACGAAAGCAACGACCCACAGGGCGGAACCGGCGGAGACGGCGGGTCCGACCAGGTCTGCGTACCTGGGCACCAGACCACCTGCTCATGCCCCGGCGGCGACGACGGCGTCCAGGTGTGCCTCCCTGATGGCAGCGGCCTCGACGCTTGCGACTGTGGTCCCAGCGGCACCGGTGGCACCGGTGGCGGCGAGACCGACGCCTGCGGCGATGGGTTCTGCGGAGACGGCGAGGACTGCCACACCTGCGAAGACGATTGCCCGCCCTGCGAGCCCTGTGACATCGCGCCGTCCTGCGACAACGCCCAGATCCCCCCGCAGAATCTGCCTCACAGCACCGAGTTCGACGTGCCCAAGATGGACTGGGTATCGCCCGAGCAGCTGCAGCAACGACTCGCCCAATACGTTCAAGAGGCGGCACCGGAGATGCGGGTACTTGCCGCAGCGCTCGCGACCGCCCCGGCCAGTGACGAGCATCCCTACGTCAGTGCGCTCCGCGAGGTCTTTGCAGCCCACCCGGCGGCGGCAGAGGCGCTTCGAACCCAGCTCGGCACGGCTGGCATGGGCGCGGCGGAAGATTACCGGCAGGCCTTCCCGGAGCGCAGGTTGCCCCGCATCGACGGCGACGTGCAAGCCATGGACGTAGTCTACCCCGGTGGAACCATGGAGTGCGGCGCCCCGCTGCTGCGTCTGAACGTCGCCAAGATCACGGTCCATGAAGAGGACGACGATTTTGCCAACGACATCGTCTACTGCCTCATCCAAGCCGAAACCGCGACTGGTGCCGAGATTCGGATCACGCCGCAAACGCCCAACCTCGATGAAGGAGAGAGCTTCGAATTCTCCCTCGAAACGAGCGTGTTCTGGGGACAACAAGGGCCCACCACCCCAGCGGGCAACATGCTCATCACCTACGACTGCGTCGAGGCAGACACCAGCAACGGCTATCAGGACTTGATCGACGCCATCGGCGGCGCGGCCACTCAGATTGGCGATGTGGTCGAAGGAGAGAACGGTTGGATCTTCACGACCGCCGGAGCCATCGCCCCGATCGTCTCTTCCGGGCTGGCCCTCGACGGAGACGACCACCTGTTCAACGCCCAACAGACCATTCCGCTCGACAAGCAGCTCGAGCTGTCCAACGGCGCCTACTGGACGGTGCGCCGCGAAGGCACCCACCTCAATTCCGACTGGGATTGGGAGCTGTTCATTCACGTCTGGGGCTGCGCCGAGTACGGCACGCTCTAGTCCCTGGCCCTCGCTCGCGGGTTGGGACACCGGTCACGCCGAGCGCAACAGATCTCGCCCCGGCAGCGCGAGATTCGCGTCGGCCTGACGGAGCGCACAGCTCACCAGTCGCTGGAAGGTCCTGCCACTGGGCTCAGAGCGATGGTTGAAGCGGAAGGTGAACTCGTCGAGGTGAGACTGAAGGCTGCTCCAGTCGACGTCGGATTGAGTCCATAACCAGAGCTCGAGCAACGACGCCACATGATCGACCCCAGATGAGGCCGCGTGCTCCGGTCGTCTGATTCGATGTTGAAAACCGGCATCAGCGAGCTGCGCATAGCCCTCCCATGCGAGGGTGTGGACCTCTGATCCCAACTCGATGGCAGTGCCCGCGAAGGCCAGGCCATCGCTCGTGTCCTGTCCAGCCAGATGCTGGATGCGCAACGGACCGGTTTCTCCGAGCTGGCCCGCGGCTCCGGTGCGCTCGACGGCGATGGCCACCAAGCCCTTTCGTAGCCACGACTCTTCGAGCATCATGCCAGGCAGCTCGAGACAGGCCCGACCAAGCTCCACGACCCCACTGAGCGGGCGCTGCTCGGCCAGGCCCATGGTCTGACGGATCGAAGCGAGGCAGCGGCTGGCCGCCTCGTCGGTGGGCAGACCCATGGTCTCTCTGACCTGCTCGACGCTCATGCAGGCCTCCCGATCCGCAACCTCCCACAGCACCTGGAACCACCGGTTCAGAGGAGCCGAAGGTCGCTGGAAGATCGTCCCTCGCTCGATCATGACGGCGTGCCGGCAAGCTCGGCAGGCGATGAGCCCGGTGCTGGTTCGCCAAGGCTCGGTCGTGTCGCCGCACTCGGGGCAGCGAAAGCCGCTCGACCAGTTGAGCTGCTCGCAATAGCGCCTGCACTGACGACTGTCTCCGAGCGCCGTCTCCAGATCACGCTTGTCCCTAGGGTAATGGGAAGGCTCTGCCGGTCGAGGTTGGTCTGTCACGCGCCGGCACCCACTTCGAAGCTGCCTGCGTTTCTCGTTCTTCGAACCCATTGTCCTGGTCATCATCCGTCCTCGCTCCATCCCACAGGGCGCGACTCACGCCCACCACCACCAACCATGCAACCGGTGTGCCCAAACTGGTCACCGACAGACACGCCATGGACAGCACAAATAGCTCATACATTTCCGACAATTATACCAAGTAGTCCCGCTCTCGAGCCGGCCCGGCAATGCATCGTAACTGGACACAGACCAGTTAATGTACAGAAAGAGCACATTATGATTGCGAGTGTTCACTACTGTTCATATCATTGACATTGGTAAACTTCTGGACACCAAAGATGATTGAAGCAAACAAAGCGATGGAGAAGCTGCTCGACCTGACCTGGCGCTTGGTCGAGCCCAGGCCCCTCGAACAGGCGCTCGAGCTGGTCACGAAGGTTGTGCTCGAGCTGCTGGAAGCCGATCACGCCTCGATTCGGCTGCTGGACGAAGCTGGGGACGAGCTCATCTCCTGGGCCCGTTCTGGCATCGGCATTGATGCCCCTCCGGTGGCCTTCCATCCAGGGGAGGGCGTGGCTGGGTGGGTCATCGAAACCGGCCGGGCCAGCAACATCGCCGACGCCCCGAAAAACCCTCGATTCAAAAGCTTCGAGACCATCGGCTTCGAGATCCGCTCGATCATCGCCGTCCCCATGTGGGTCGGTGGGCAAGTAGTTGGGGTGCTCGCCGGCACGCACGTCGAGCCAGGCAAATTCGACGTCCGCGACGAGGGCCTGCTGCGAGTGGTGGCAAACTGCGCAACGCCCTTAGTGGACAAGGCGCGGGTGGGGCGAATCCGCACGATCCCTCAGCTAGAGCACGCCATGGCCTCTCCGCTGCGGTTGCGACTCGCCGCCGATCTGATCGACATCGGCGACCTCGGCCTTTCCATCAACGAGGCCACGGTGAGCAGCGGGCGCCCCCAACAAGACGTGGAGGCCTGCCTCCGCCCCATGGTGCGAGAAGGTATCATCGAGTTCGATGGGGATCGTTTCCGGCTGAAGAAGGACATGCCCTCCGAGGTGCGCGACACGTTGGTGCGCATGGTGCAGCAGGGGGACGGCCAGCTGAAGCGGGAGCGGCACGTCCGCAATCACTTGCTAGGCGGCATGATTGGCATCGATCCGAAGATGCAGATGGTGTTCGAGTGTATACGTCAGGTGGCCCGCATCTCGGTGCCCGTGCTGATCACCGGTGAGACAGGCACTGGGAAGGAGCTCGTCGCCCGAGCGGTCCACGACAGCAGCCCGCGGCGCAGCTGTTTCTTCGGTGCCGTCAATTGCGCCACCCTGACCGAGAGTTTGTTCGAGTCCCAGGTCTTTGGTCACAGGCGGGGAGCCTTCACCGGCGCCGTCCAGGATTTCGTGGGACTGGCCGAACGATGCGACAAGGGGACGCTGTTTCTCGATGAGGTCGGCGAGCTGAGCCTGACCAACCAGGTGAAGCTGCTGCGACTCCTCCAGGAGGGCAATTTCACGCGCCTGGGCGACACCGTTGAGCGGCGCTCGGACTTTCGCCTCATCTCGGCGACGAACCGAGACCTGGAGGCCGCCGTAGCGGCTAGGCAGTTCCGTGAGGACCTTTACTATCGGCTAGCGGTATTTCCCATCCGCATCCCTTCGCTCCGTGAGCGACTTGGCGACTTGAAGTACTTGGTCGAAGGGATCCTGAAGACCCAGGCCCTCCGCTATGGCACCGGCGACGAGCCGCCAGTCATCACCGCTGAGGCGGTGAGCTTACTCGAACGCTACCACTGGCCAGGCAACGTGAGAGAGCTCGAGAACGTGATGGCTCGCGCGGTCGTGATGGCTGGCACAGGCCCAATCCGGGTCGATCACCTCTACGAGGTCGAGCTGCTCTCCGACGCACCACCGGAGAGTGGCCCGCCATCGGAAGAGTCTTTCGACCCGGCGGAGATGAAGTCGCTGGACGATATTCAATGTGACCACATCGCCACGGTGCTGAGAGCACAACGAGGCAACATCAAGGCGACCGCCGAGGTCCTCGGCATCTCACGCACGACGCTCTACAAGAAGATCCGCGACTTTGACATCGACGCGCCGGTCTGAGGAGCCACCACGCCAGAGCTGGCATCCTGCAGCCGCGCCTCCAGCAACATTTGGGTCGTTTTCCTGCTCGACTGCGACACCTGTTGGGCCGGTACGGACAGATCACCTAGAGAAGCGCAGACGGGCTAGGGTCACCTTGAGGGTCCACGCTGCGTCGCCGGGTCGTCATGTCCTCCACCTTGTCTACTGGAGATCTCCTCCGCCGCGCCGCGACCGGGAACGACGACGCCCTCGAGCAGTTCTACGAGCGTAACGTCGATGGGCTCTACGCCTTCGTCTTCTACCGGGTGGGACGGGATCGGACGGTGGCGGAAGACGTCGTCCAGGACACGTTTCTACAAGCCCTGGAGCGGCTCGACGACTACGACGCCACGCGGGGTTCTTGCCGCGCCTGGCTGTGCACGCTGTCCCGGAACGTCATCCGGCGACACCTCAAGCACTTACCGCGGATGGCGGAGCTCAACGGGATGTACGACCAAATAGACGAAACCCTGGCGCAGCTCTTTGCCGCCCTCGACGGCGCCCCCCTCGCCGACGAGGTGATCGCTCGCCAGGAGACCAGCGACCTGGTGAGCATGACGGTAGCCAACCTGCCGGACCAGTACCGCAACGTGCTGGAGCGCAAGTACCTCGGTGGAGCGACGATGGACGAGCTCGCCAGCGATCTCGCGGTGTCGCCAGCAGCCGCCAAGTCGTTGCTGGCCCGGGCCAGACGGGCGTTTCGCGAGACGTTCCGAGCGCTGAGTCGAGCACTCGTTCTGGAGGTTCGGTCATGAACGACTCGTCTCGTCAGGGCAACCACGGCGCCGATAGCGGCTCAGTAGACGACCGGGCAGACGACCGGGCAGACGAGCAGCCGACCGATCAGACCTTGCACGATCTGTTGAGCCGCGCCCATCGACCACCACGAATCGATCCCCAGGCTCGCGCCCGCATCCTGACCCACCTCAAAGCCAGTCGAGGCGTGACCCGGCTGGGACCGTGGCGCCGCCTGGCCCGCAGCTTCCGCTCCAGGACCGGGGTGGCCGTGGCCCTGGCCGCAGCCGCCGTCCTGGCCTTGGTGGTTTCTTTCGTGCTGCAGAGCGCCAGCCCGGTGGTTCACCGCAATGATGGAATCAGCCCGCGGCGGGTCGTGCTCGAGGACGGCACCCAGCTGGTGCTGGATCGGGACTCGGAGGTCGTGGTGCTGGCCAGCCGCCACCTGAGGTTGGCCCGCGGGCGGGCCTTGCTCGATGTCCCGAAGGCTGACGGTGAGCTGGTGGTCGAAACACGCCATGGTCGCATCGTCGTGCTGGGCACCCGGTTCGTCCTGCAAGACACCGGCGACCAAACGCGCGCCGCGGTGGCCCGAGGCAGTGTGAGGGTCGAGAGCGCGGCGGGCTCCGAATTGCTCAGACCAGGTGACGAAGGAGTCCTGCGCACCGGCGAGCCTCCGGTCCGTCGATCCGCCCGTCGGCTCACCTATCTGACCGGTTGGGCGAAACAGGCCTTGGCGGAGGAGCAAGACCGGGCCAGCGGCCCGATCCGCAACGGCGCCTTGGTGGCCCGCGAGCCGCGCTGGGACCGCGAGTGGCCCCTGCAGATGCGGAACCTCACCGTTGACGTACACATCGAAGGCGGAGTCGCGCGGACGACGATTGACCAGACCTTCTTCAACCACGTGGACCGCCAGCTCGAGGGTCGCTACTCCTTCCCGCTTCCCTCAGACGCGGCCATCTCGCGGTTGGCCATGTACGTGGACGGACGACTCGTCGAGGGAGGCATCGTCGAGCGGCAACGGGGTCGGGACATCTACGAGACCATCGTCTATCAGCGCCGCGATCCAGCCCTGCTGGAGTGGATGGCTGGCAACCTGTTCCGAGTACGCATCTTTCCGCTACCGGCACGGCAGGAGAAACGGATCGTTCTCTCCTACACCCAAACGTTGCAGCGGCTTTACGACACTGTTCAGCTCGTCGTGCCCCTCCCAGCGATCGACGTGCCCGTCGGCCAAGTGTCCTTCCGGGTCGCAGTGGTAGGCGGCTCGGGCGTCCAAATCGCCTCGCGCAGCCACCCGATCCAGGTGAGCACCGAGGGGAGTGACCAGGTCGCCACTTTCGAGTCTCACCACTACCGAATCGGTGACGACTTCTTGCTGACCCTGCGCAGCGAGCGAAACACCGGCACCGCGGTCGCCCGCTTCGAGCAGGGCCCAGCGCGTTATCTGCTCGCCCGGACCCAGCCCCAGGTCGCGACGGCGCCGCGATCCTATCAGCCCCGCCGCTGGGTCGTGCTCTACGACACCAGCGCCTCACGAGATGGATCAGATCGGAAGGCACAAGCCTACCTACTGGCCCGCTTGCTCGGCGAGCTGGACGAGGCCGATCAGTTGACCGTCTTGGCCTTCGACACCACGACCCGGGTGTGGCCCGGAGGCCTGCAGCGGGTCGGTGATCTCGACGGCGAGGGCCTGCGAGCCTTCCTCGAGGCCGAGGGGCGTGATCGAGTGGGAGGCACCGATCTGGCCGGCGCACTGAGGGCTGCCCTCGGACAACTCGATGGGACTGGGACGGGACCAGCCCACCTGCTCTACCTCGGCGACGGCATCGCTGCAGGACCGGACAACAAGCTCGCTGCCCTGCGGCCCATGGTGGCCGGTCGCGCGGTGTTCGTCGGGGTCGCCGTTGGGGATCGGATCGACGAAACGCTGCTACGCGGCCTGGCGGACGCCACCGGCGGGATGTTCTTGGCCGCCAATCGGGGCGACGACTTGGCTTGGCGCGCCTTCGACTTGGTTGCAGCGCTCAACACGCCTCGTCTCGTCGAGCTCCAGGCGACTCTGATCGACTCAGGCGGGCAGCCAATCGAAGGGGCTGAGCTCCACGCCCCAAGTCAGGTTGCCGGCGGTGAGGATGTGGTCGTCGTGGCCAAGCTCCCAACGGGCAAGCAGGCGACGCAACTCAGGCTGGCAGCCAAGCTCGACGGCGAGCCCTGGTCCCAAACGCTGCCCCTCGAAACCTCTGCGAAGAACGCCGGCTACCTGCCACGGCTGTGGGCGCGCCGCCACGTCGAGGCGCTGCTGCGGATCGGCGCATCGGAACACCAAAAGGAGATCACCGAGCTCGGGATGGATCACTTTCTGGTGACCCCTTACACGTCGCTATTGGTGCTCGAAAACGACGCCATGTATCGCCAGTTCCAAGTCAATCGTGGGGCGCCGGACAGCTGGGCTCGTTATCCGGCACCCCCTTCGGTCGAGGTGAAGGTGGAACCGTTGGGTAAGGTGGCCGCCGGGCCGGTACCCGCAGGAGCCATCCTCTTGCGAAGCCCTCGGCAGATCTTCGCCGATCCGATCACCTCGGCGAACGCTCGCCGCTCTGGGACAGGCCGAGGCTTCGGGAGCGGTCACGGCCGCCTGGGCCGCAGCAGTCGAGGCAAGGGGAGCGTCCGGATGGGTGGCGTGGCGCCGAGCGTGATTGACATCAGCCCCATCGAGTGGGGCGGCGGTGCCAATCATGCGGTCGACGAGGTGACCCCCCGCACCGTGGTGACGACCAACGTCTTCGGAAGCCTCGACCCCAACTGGGTCGGTTTGCCGGTGGCTGCCGCCTCGGCGAGCCCCATGGCCGCCGGACCGCTTCGACCGCCACAAGCACGAGTCGCCGCCAACCGAGCGAGGAGCTCGCAATCGCTGCAACGACGACTCGGACGGGACCTGCGCCCGATCGGCGCGCCACGCTCTGGTTTCGCGGTGGTCGACCAATCGACGGTGCGGCTCGACGACGACGTCTTTCAACAACTCCGCGGCGGCCGTTATGGGTACCGAGCCGGCTTCGTCGGCAATGCACTGCGCCCTGTGGCCCTGCTCCAGGCCAGCGATCCACGGCTCGACGATCTGACGGAGCTGGTCCCAGCGCTGCTCACCGACCCCATCGACTCGGAGCGCGAGTCGCTCTTGGCAGAGCGTGCCGATGGGCAGCGAGGCAGCATCTCCCAGAGCGCTCGGGAGCTACTCGACCGGGCACGCCGAGCTGCCAAGACCCAGCGCTACCGGACCAGTCAGGGCGACACCCTGACCGTGGCTGTCGATGGTCGTTTTCAGCTGGAGCAGCGAACGAGCAGCGGTTTGACCGAGCGGCTGGTCTACGACGGAACCAATCTCCACAGCCATTACCCTGAGCTTCGCCTGGCCGTGCAGCGAGCTGTTGCCCCAGCCGAGCTGGCGGTGTTGGCAGCTCACGCCCCCTTCGCACTACCCAGCACGGCAAAGCTGGAGGCGAGCTATCACGTCACCCGACCCTTCGACAAAACCCTGCGGATGGTGGCCTTGGGCGGACCAGCTGAAGCGGCTACCGAGCTCGACCTGGACGAGTCTCTGCGAGTCACCGGCTGGCGCCGAGGCAAGACGGCACTCCGCTTCGAGCGAGCAAAAGAGCGCCTATCCATCGTCACGACGACAGGCACCCGTATCGAGCTACAGGTCGCGTCGGCACCTGCCCCATCGTTCGAAACCCCGTTACCGGAGGGCTGGATCCGAATTGCCCTACCGGCCCGCGACCCGGCCTTCTGGGCAAAGCGAATACAGGACGCGGCACCGGGCAGCGCAGCATGGCTCGACGGCCAGCGCCAGCGCCTCGCAGCGCTCGCCGCTCTCGGCAAAGGGGACGCCCTCTGGAAGGTTCTCCAGGCCATCTACGACCAACAGGGCGCCATCACCCGCGGAGAGCTCGCGCTGGCCTCCGGTGGCCTGCGCCAGGCAGACGCTGGCACGCTGAAGCGGATGACCGAGTCGCTGTCCGAAGATGACCCGGTGGTGAGGCACGCTCTGGCCGTCCACCAGCTCTCGGAAAAGCACTCGCTCAAAGCCTTCGAAGCCGCCGCCAAGGCGCTCCCTGAGGGCTTAGTCGGAATGCTGGCGAGCTACCGCCTGCTGCTCGAGGCGATCTCCTCGGGACACATCAAACGTGCCTTGACCCGCTACGGTGCCTTCGCCGCCCGGAATGGTTACGCCCCACTGCGCTACGTAGCCGCCTACCAGCTGAGCCGTCATTTGTCTTGGGAGGATCCCGGTGCGGCCTTGGCCGTCTGGGATGACGTGGCTGGGCTGGCACCTTTTAGCATCCTGGCAGGGTTCCGAGCCGCCGCCGTGCTCGCTCAATCGGGTCGCCCCGACGCCGCCGCGACACGCCTCGAGCGGCTCTACGAGCAGGCCGATCGGGCAGGCACTTACCCAGGCGTGAATTGGAGCGTGAAAAACACCTTCACCACCAGCAGCGGCGGTGAGCCGCGGTGGCGGCAGTTCTGGATGAAACGTCGCGCAAGACTACTGAAAAGAGGCGACCCGCGAGCCTTGCTGGCCCTCTTCGAGGCGACCGAGAGCCAGGGCGCGAGCGGCGAAAGCTCGGCGGTGATCGCAGCGCTACGGCAGACCGAAGTGGACGATCCCAGGGTAGCAGCAGCGTTGGCGAAACAACTGCAGGCGCTGGGCTATCCGAAGCAAGCCTGGGCAGTGCTCGAGCCTCATTTCGAGGGCTCCCAGGCTAGCGAGGTCCTGATGCAGGCCGCCAACATTGCAACCGCTGAGGGGAACTTTGCTGACGCTGCGGACCTCTTGGGGCGGGCGCTCCAGCGCGCCACCTCAGGCATACCGCTCGACCGTCTGCGCCAGCTCTACCAGCAGCAATTCGAGCTCTATCTACGGGCGAGCGAAGCACTGGGTACCGACGAAGCCCTCAGCGCCGCCCTGGCGGTTGCGGCCCGCTGGCGGCGGGACGATCCGGACAACGGGGTCATCGACAAGCTCTGCGCCGCGACGCTCTACGACCGGGGCAAGGACGAACAAGCCTGGCGACACCTGTCGTCGATCATCGAGCGCCACCCAGCGGAGGGTGCAGCCTATGCTGAGGTGGCTGGCGTGCTCGAGCAGCAAGGCGAGCTGGGCCAGGCCCAGGCCATCTGGCAACGAGCCAGCGAGGTCGAGCCGACCAACCCGCGATGGCTGTTGCGCCAAGCCCAGACCCGTTTCGCCCTCGGTGACGCTGCGGGTGGCAAAGACCTGCTGCAACGGATCGACGCCGGCAGCTGGCAAGAGCGGTTCTCGGACACCCTATCGACCGCCAAACGGCTGCTCGCACCGCCCAGCGGTTGAGCGCGACTTGCTGCCGGCAGTCACGGAGGGCTACCATCTCGCCGTGTCTTCAAAGCCGCCACGGCGCAGCAGCGGGAGTCAGCGCCACCATGCCGGCATGGTGAAGAAACGGCTGTCGGACGACAAGATCGTGCCGCTCCGGTCCCGAAACTGGGTGGCGCCGGGTGATGTGCTCGCCGATAAGTACCGGCTGCTCACCGAGCTCGGCGAGGGCGGCATGGGCGCCGTGTGGCTGGCTCACTACGAGGCGCTCGACATGGAGGTGGCCATCAAGGTCATCCGCGCCGACATCAAAGAGGCCGGCGGGCAAGGGGTCCACGATCGCCTGCTCCGAGAGGCGCGCGCGGCGGCCCAGCTCGGCCACCCGGCCATCGTGCGCATCACCGACTTCGGTGAGACCGCCCGGGGTGATCCTTTCATCGTGATGGAGCTGCTGGAAGGTGAGGACCTGGCCAGTGCCTTGGAGCGACGAGGACGTATCGACGCGGTGCGAGCTGTTCGCATCTTGCTTCCCATCGCTCACGCGATGGCGGCAGCCCATGATCGGGGCATCGTCCACCGAGACATCAAGCCAGAGAACATCTACTTCGCTCAGCTCGAGGACGGCTCAGTGCAGCCCAAGCTGATCGATTTCGGGGTGGCGAAGGTCCAGCAACAGACCCGCGAGCGGATCACCATGGCCGGAGCGCTACTCGGCAGCCCCGGCTACATGTGCCCCGAGTCAGCCCGAGGCGACGACGCCGATGCACGGTCCGACATCTGGTCCTTCTGTGTCGTGCTCTACGAGATGATGAGCGGCCGGCTGCCCTTCCAGGGCAAGAATTACCACGCCTTGTTGCGCTCCATCGTCGAGGACGAGGTCCAGCCGGTGACCGACTTCAACACCGCCGACGAAGTGCTCTGGTCGATCCTCGAGAAGGGGCTGACCAAGGTCCCTGACGACCGCTGGCAATCGATGCGCCAGCTCGGTGCCGCCCTCGCCCGTTGGTTGATCGTGCAAGATGTCACCGAAGACATCTGTGGTGCATCAGTGGTGACGACCTGGCTGCGAGGCAAGCAGTCGGCGAAGGCGATCGACATCTTCGAGTCGATGACCCCGCCCCGGCCCGCCCCTGACAGTGGGCCGCCGCCGGCCATCGCCGTCAGAGAGACGTCGATGGGCGACGAAGCGGTGCCGGATGAACCGTCTTCCGAGCCCCGACCGACCGCCGCCGCGGCGCGCCCGTCGGATGACGAGGAAAGCCTCGCAGCCAGCAAGCCCGCGCCGCGAGCTGACCACGACAAGCCTGTTGCTGGCGACGAAGCACAGGACGGGGCCACCCCAGAACCCGAGGCGTCGACGGCCGCTGCAGAGGCTGCGGGTCCGGCCAGTGACGCCGCCCGCAAGCCGGTGCGCCAACGGTCAGCGGCCGGACGGTTGCTGACCTGGGTGTTGCTGCTCGCCTTGGTGGCCGCCGCCGGTTGGGCCGCCTATCAGCGCCGCGACGAGCTGGGCTTGCCCCCCATGCCCTGGGCCGAGCCGCCGGGCGACGGAGTCGACGACGGCACCGCCGTACCGACTGGCGCCAGCGAGTTGCCGACCGCGCCGCTGACCACCAGCGACAGCAAGCCGGCACCAGCGGCCGCGGCCACAGGCGAAGAGGAGCCAGCCACGGTCGACGAAGACGCCGGGCCTGCTGCGAGCGCCAGCGCCAGCGCGACAGCCTCCGCTTCGGCCGCGCCCTCTGCGTCGGCCACGCCCGCGCCCCCACGCCCCCGGCGCACTTGGCGCAAGCGAGACACCTACCTGGACGACATCTAGTCCCTCGACCGGGCGCTGAGGAGTGGGCTCCGGGTCACCGCCCCCTTGGCTTCCAGGTGGCTTTTCCCCCTGCTCACAGCTACGCGATAGGGGTGGACCGTGATCTCATCCTCGCCCTGGTGGTCGTCGCAACCGCCTACCTGGCGGGGTCCATCCCATTTGGGCTAGTGATCGCACGAGCGCGGGGCGTGGACATTCGGTCCCTAGGTAGTGGCAACATCGGCGCGACCAACGTCGCCCGCAACCTGGGAAAAAAGCTGGGGCTGGTCGTCCTGCTGACCGACGCGCTCAAGGGTGCGCTACCGATGCTGGCCGCTCGCTGGCTCGCCCTGGATGCCAAGGTCAGTCCCTATCTCTACGTCGCCGTGGGCTTGGCGGCAGTGCTGGGCCATTGCTTCCCGATCTGGCTCCGCTTTCGGGGCGGTAAGGGCGTGGCCACAGCGCTGGGCGTCTTCTTGGTCGTCGATCCACTGGCAGCCGCCATCAGCATCGGCATCTTCGCCGCAACCTATGCAGCCTTTCGCATCGCTGCGATCGGCTCGCTGGTGGCAACCCTCGCCTTTCCGGGCTTGCTGTGGCTTCGGAATCACTCGACCAGCCACCTGGTCCTCGCCCTGCTGATCGCGCTGGTGATCATCGTCCAGCATCGTGACAACCTGAGGCGCCTCCGCCGAGGCGAAGAGCCTAAGGTCTAGATTCAATCGCTCCTCGACGTGATGAACACGGTCGAGGGCGGGGTCGGAAGGGTGAGGGAAGCGGGGTCGTGCTCGGGTTCGAGCGCGTGGGAGAAGGGGCGGAGGACGGTACTCGTCAAGATAGTTGTCGCCTTGGATGGCTTACGGGGCGGCTTGCATACCCAGCTGCTCCGTTAGGTCATGGGTGAAACTTCGCGAACCGCGAAGTTGTTGGTCCGACCTGCTCCAGGTCACGGATGAAAGTTCGCCTTTCCCGAAGTTGTTGGTCCGACCTAAGGGCCGCAAGCTCACGCCGATGAGCCCGAGCCAGCCTCCGCCACGGGCTCGCCCCCCCACGGCCCCAAACCCGATGACGCGGAGCCCAGCCCAGGCGGGCTGTCGCCTGGCAGCCCGCGGGAAGATCAGTTGCTGAGCTTGAAGAGCATGGCGCCGATGCGCCGGAGCTTCTTTTGTTGTTCGACGCTGCCTGAGAGCGAGACACAGTCGAGAACCGCGCAGCATTCGCCCGCTGAACCGAGAGCCGTCAAGAGATTGCTCTTGCCGACCACGGTCCCCCTCTTGGAACACCCCTCGGCGATGTTGCACACCACCGAGTCAGACGCC
>JAUVCD010000558.1 GCA_030590865.1 Myxococcales bacterium
AGCGGCGAGACCTGGCCGTCATGAGGCGAATAGGTGCCGCCTCGCAGGCCCTCTCGAGCGATGCCTGGGATCAGCTCATCCACCGCAGCAGCATCAATCCAGCTGTTGACCAGATCATACCGTTGCTGAATCGGCAGCAGACCTCGCAACGTCTGCTCCAACGCCTCGTCATAGACTGGAAAGCAGTACCCGCCAGGCTTCCAGCCAATGTCGTCGCCATGAGTCTCTGCCCAGCTGCTGACAGCCTGGAGAGTGCGACTGCATAGCAGGATCTTGGCTGGATCGGAGTGAGTGGCTCGCACCCCACCGATGGCCGCCTTGTTCTCCCCCTGACCCACTGCGGAGCGGCGATCCAGCACCAGCACCCGCAGGCCTTTCTTAGCGAGATAATAGGCCGCTGGAACACCAACTGAACCGCCACCCACGACGATGGCATCGTAGCTACGTGACTCACTCGCCACGGTCTTCCTCCTGGCCGCGCACAAAAGCACCTAGTGGGGTCTCGGCGACGAGCGGACGGGTGGTCCCCGCCGTGATTTCACCGAGATCAACGCCTTCTTCGCGAAAAATGCGGCGCACCAGCTCGGTGCAGGTCTTGCCCCCACAACCGCCCATGCTCACCCGCGCCAGCGCCTTGAGCTGGTTCAGATCACGCACGCCCTCGCGGATCTGCTCCACGATGGCGCTCTTGGGCACTCGCTCGCAGCGGCACACGATCGGATCGTCCAGCTGAGGCTCGGCAGTTGCGATGGGGTCCGAGGGACCGCGAATGGTGAACCCGGCAACCTTCAGCTTGTCTGCCGCCGGCACCTCCACCAAGAGCAATACCCGCCGATCTTGCTCAGGCCGCTCACGCAAGGCGATGACCCGACCCTTGCCCACCGGCTCGCCATCCATGTCCACCGTATCGATCTCGGCCCCTGGGAGCACGGCATCGACGCTGCACTCGAAGGGAAGCATCAGGAGCGAGTGCTCACCGCTCGGGTCGTAATCGTTGAACACCAGATTGATGGCAAGTCCTGGGCACACGCTCACGCATTCACCACACCCCAAACAGACCCCGTCATATTGGGGAAGGTTCATGATCGAATCGCCGATGGTGATGAGCCCCTCGGGACAAGATGCCTCGCAAGGGTCACAGGGGATCTCTTGGACGCAGCGAATCACGGGGTGAACCGACAGGGGCAGCTCAGCCACCGTCAGAGGCTGTACTTTCCCCGGCCGGCTACGCAAGACGGCAGCCAGTGTCGACCAATCATCAGGAATGGTGACGACAGTGCCGAGATCCCGGGCAATCTGACGGCCCACGATACGCCCACTGAAAATGGCAGCGGACGCCTCGGCAATCTCTGCCGTGTCGCCGGCGCCGTAGACTTTCAGGCCTAGCTCCTGTGACTTGATGAGCAGCTCGTCACAAGAATTGAGACCGACGGCAATGAGCAAGGTGTCGACCTCGTAGGTGCGCTCGGACCCCACCACCGGCTGAAAATGGGCGTCGACTTCAGCAATGGTCACGCTGCGCAGCTGCTCACGTGCCCCGTCGCCATCCGCCCGCAACACGGTGTGAGAGGTCCAGACCGGCACCCCTAGTCGTTTGATCTTGTCCCCGTGAACTTTGTAGCCTCCCAACTCGGGCAAGGCCTCGACCAATCCCACCACGTCAATGCCCGCTTGCAAGGCGTGATAGGCGCCAATCAGTCCAACGTTGCCCCCTCCGAGGACGAAAAGGCGGCGCGACGCCTGCACGAGATCACGGTTCACCAGGGTTTGGAATGCGCCGGCGCCATAGACGCCCGGCAGATCGCAGCCTGGAAAGGAGAGACTCTTCTCCCGCGCCCCGAGAGCCACCAGGAGGGCATCGGCCTTGACGAGTCGATACCCCTGGGGCGTGACCACCCCGATCTGCTCGTCCGCAAAGACGCCCACAGCCGTGCTGTCGAGCCACACTTGGACGCTAGGCAGCGACGCGATGTCGTCAGCCAAGATGGTAGCAATATCAATGCCCCGAGTGCCGGCCCAACACTCGGCCATGGCGCCGAAGAATTGATGGGTCTGAAGCGTGAGCTTGCCGCCCAGGGCAGGCTTGTCGTCCACCACCAAGACCTCGATGCCCAAAGTTCCGAGCTCGATGGCGGCGCACAACCCGGCCGGTCCGCCACCGAGGATCAGGACCTGAGTGCGGTGCTCGCCCGGCCGGCCCAGCATCCCGGCCTGGTCGTCAGGCGGCAAGACAGGCCGGCCGTCGCAGCTCTCCACCTTCATGCCTTCGACGACTCGTGTCATGCAGGCTTTGAGCGGCCTGCCATCGACCAAGACGGTGCACTGGGAGCACTGGCCATTGACACAGAAGATCCCCTGGGCTCCGCCATCTCGATGGTGATGACCCAGCACGGTGATGCCGGCAGCGTAGAGTGCCGAGCTGACCACTTCGCCGGGCCGGGCGCGCAACGGTCGGCCATTGAAGGTGAAGGCCACCGTTGGCGCGGGCAAGGGAGCCAGCACCGGATGATCGGTTAGTCGCCGCGAGTCGCTCATGCCCGGTCCTCGAGCAGCGAAGGGGGGCTGGCGAGCGCCCGTCGGATGGCCACTGCAGAGCTCGCCAGATCGACCCCCGCGAGCCCTGCGAGCTGGTGGGCCATCAGGGGGACAACCGAGCTCAGGCGCCATGCGCCGTCCCGGGTCAGCAGGGCCCACCGGGCCAGGGCACGAGGCTCGGCCACCATGAGAACCTGGGCGCCAGCTTGCTGTGCGGCCTGCAATCGCACCGTCGCCAGGTTGCGATGCTCTGGTGACAAGCTGAACGAATCAGGCAGGGGATCAATGCCTAAATCGACCGCCTCATAGCCGAGCGCTGCGAGCAAGGCCATCGCTTGCGCCGAACCGTCACAAGCCACTTTCGTCGGCACCCGTGGTCGGTCGAGATCGGCCCCTCGGTCAGTGATGAGCCCGTCGATCGTGGCGACGCGCAGCCGCATGGTCGTGAGCAATTGCTGGTCCGGACCGCCGAGCGTCCAGACGGCCGGGGCGTCAGCCAGCGCCTTGACGTCTCGGGGGCTCAAGGTGCCGCAGCCTCCGACCGCCACGCCCACGCCGGCCACGCCCAAGCGAGCGAGCAAGGCCACCGCCTTCCGCAAAACCTCGGCCAGTTGCAGGGGCCGGAACAGCCCACCGCCTGCCACCTCCAAGTACGGCAGCTCGCCGGCAAAGAGCACCGGGCCACCAGGGGTCGGCATGGGCAAGCCATGAGCCTCGAGCCACACCTCACCGTTGGATTGGATGTCTTGGCGCTCGAGGCATTGTTCGGAAAGGTGCCGCAGCAGGGCCAGGGTGGCGTCCATACCCTCGCCACTAGGTAGCTCGGCCGGGCCACGGAACCCCAAGGGAGTCGCCGGCAGGCTGGCCAGCCCAGCCACCATTTGATCGAGAGCTCTCTGCGGCCCGTCGAGGCCTGGCGGAGGAGACAAGAAGGTCACCCGATCGCGGCACAAGCCGAGCATGCGCAGCGCCAGCCTGGCCCGATCCGTCACCCCCCGCACCGGCTCCTCGGCTCCCCGCAGACGGCACGTCTGCTCATGTCGCCCGAGCACCACCACGCCGTCATGACCAGAAGCCAAGCTCGCCAACAGGAGCGGCAGGCTCACCCGTCCGCTGCAGGGCACGTCCAATAGCGCATGGCGGGTCGGCAAGGCGTGGGGGTCGACCTTGGCGCGCCCACAAGCGATGATCGCCACACTGGGACCCGCTTGGCGGCCTCTCGGCTCGGCAACCAGCACCTCGGCCAGCGCTCGGTGGCTGTTGTTGTGCTGGTCGATGGCGCCGCTCGGGCAGGCCCCCACACAGGCACCGCAGCCTCGGCAATGCTCAGACGGTATCGTCGCCACCTGGCTGCCGCCGGCGCGCAGCACGACCCGCGGCACCGAGAACGGACAGGCCTCTTCACAAGAGCCACAGCCGAGACACCGGCTCGCCGTCACCTTGCAAACCGCCGTGTGGAACTCGCGATCCCAGATCGTATAGCCTTCCGGCCGCCGCTCGCCGCTGATGTGTCCGGTGGGACACACCAAGGCGCAAGCGCCGCAGCCGACACAATCCTCCGGCGGCTGGCCTGCAAATGTGCCCACCGATTTTCCGGTACCGCGATACTGGGTGGATATAGCGCTGGTGGCGAAGGACTCGCAGACTCGGGTACAGAGCCCGCAGAGGATGCAATCGGTCGGCTCGTCTGCCCTCTGATAGGACGACTCGGTGATACCAAAGGTCGCCGCCAGTTGCTGCACGAAGGCCGTGTCGGGACAGCGCGCCAAGAGCAGGTCGGCGGCAACGCGGCGGGTCGCCAGCACTCGCTTGCTCTGGGTGTCGACAATGAGTCCATCGTCAGCGGTGGCCAGGCAGGAGACCACCACCTTGGACCAGCCATCCCAGTCGGCCCGGGTCACGTCCACCAAACACAGCCGACAGCCGCCCCAGGGCTCGAGGGCCGGGTGGTGGCAGAGCGTGGGAATGGCGATCCCGGCCGCTTGGGCGGCCTCCAGAATGGTCGCCCCCTCGCGGGCAGGCACGGTCCTGCCATCAATCGTCAGCATGGGCATCTTGCGACTCCACACGAGCACGTCCTAGGTCAGCAGGCGGCTCGGACAGAATGGGGCAATCGTAGTGGACCACGGGACTGACTCCTAGTGTGGCGGCTTCGCAACGCACCGCAAACCATCTGCAAACGATCACCAGAGACCACCGAAACCGCTAGTGCCGCTTGCTTTCTAGGCCCAGATCGTTAGTTCATGACTCCCTTGCGATGAGCGACCGTCCAACCTCCCTCACCGAACGTCTTACCCAGCAGCTCGCCTTCGTCATCGAGATCGACAAGCTCAAGGGCGTGCTGCGCCAGAGCCTGCTGGCCGATCAATCTCGCCGCGAGAACAGCGCCGAGCACAGCTGGCACCTCGCCCTGATGGTGCTGGTTCTCGCCGAATACGTAGCGGGACCCATCGATACCACCCGGGCGCTCGAGCTGGCGCTGACCCACGATCTGGTGGAGATCGATGCCGGCGACACCTTCGTCTACGACCAGGAGGCATGCCAGGACCAGGACGTCCGTGAGCAGCGTGCCGCGGCGCGCATCTTCGGACTGCTCCCTGACGACCAGCAGGCCGGACTATGGGACCAGTGGCGGGAGCTCGAGGCGGGCGAGACGCCAGAGGCCAAGCTGGTGCGGGTGCTCGATCGTCTGCAGCCCTTACTGCTCCATGACGCCACGGCGGGCGTCGGCTGGCAACGGCATGGCGTGCGCAAGAGCCAAGTGATGAAGCGGGTGGGCGACATCGAACGCCATGCCCCCGCGCTCTGGCCCTTGGTGTGCCGCATCGTCGACGAGGCAGTGGCAGGCGGCCAGTTGATGGACGATTAGGCCCGCCGGTGGGGCTGTGACCGATTCGTCCTGCGACAGGTTGCGTCCTCGCTCGACCATGGTACAGGGGCTGCACACCTGCTCAGTGCCCGCCACGCGATGCCTCACAACGAGCCCATCACCGTGCCTCCCCCGCGACTGCCGCCATCAGTCGACCGGAAGCACGAAGCGTGGTTGCGGGCGGCCCAGGTCCTGGCCCTGCTCTGCGCCTTCCTGATAGGCATCCGAGGCTTGGGCACCGGCTTCAAGGGGCTCGGCCACGACCTGTTGCAGACCTTCTTCCAAGCCACCGACAACCCCTTCGTCGGCCTGGTGGTCGGCATCCTGGCCACCACCCTGGTGCAGAGCTCCTCGGTCACGACATCCATGATCGTCGCGCTGGTTGCGGCGCCCGAAGATGCACTCCCCATTCAGAATGCCGTGCCCATGATCATGGGCGCCAATATCGGCACCACGGTGACCAACACGATCGTGTCGCTAGGCCATGCGGCGCGGCCCACCGAGTTCCGCAGGGCCTTCGCCGCGGCGACCTGTCACGACTTCTTCAACTTCATCGCGGTAGCGGTGCTGCTACCGCTAGAGTTGCTCACCGGCTTCATGACCAAGCTGTCAGGCGTGCTGGCGTCGGCGGTGGGCAGCGGCGGGCCGGGCAAGATGCCCAACCCCATCAAGACGGGCAGCAAGGCCGCCATCGAGCAGCTCACTGGGCTGCTCGAGCTGTTGAGCAGCAATCCCAAAGTCGTGGCGGTCCTGCTCATCCTGGTATCCGCAGCCATCATCTTCTCAGCGCTGTTCTTCATCGTCCGCACCCTGCGAGCGCTGACCGAAACGAGACTGAAGGTGTTCATCACCCGGTCGCTCGACAAGAGCGACTACATCGGCATGGTGGTCGGCATGATCGTGACGGTCATGGTCCAATCGAGCTCCATCACCACTTCGGTGATGGTGCCGCTAGCCGCTGCGGGCATCGTGACCCTGCGACAGGTGTTTCCCATCTGCATTGGCGCCAACATCGGCACCACCGTGACGGCCTTGCTGGCGTCCATGGCCGCACCGGCAGAGACCGCTCACCTGGCGATACAGATCGCTCTCGTTCACCTGTT
>JAUVCD010000512.1 GCA_030590865.1 Myxococcales bacterium
AAGTGCTGGGGGGGGGGGCCCCCGCGCGCTGTGTTTTTGTTTTGGGGGTGGGCCCCCTGGGCCTCGCGGGGGGCAGGGGTTTTTCCCCAAAAACCCCTCAGAAGACGAAAGTGTGCTGGCCAGAAGTTGTGCAACGGGTGAACCCGCTGTGCCCCGCTGCGTCCGCCGCCGCCCAGGCATTGGGCGGACGCAGCGGGGCACAGCGGGTTCACCCACACCCTTCTGGCCAGCACAAAGCCAAGCAAGCGCGAGCTTGCCTTGACCAAAGCAAGAGCAATGCCGCAAGTCCAAGTGCACGATATCGTGCGTCGTGCCGCTGGATGGCGGCTCCTCACCCTGATCTTGCTGTCCTAGGTGGGACATTCATGCCCCGCTGCCACCTATCGTCGGAGGACCTACGTCCAGGTCATCAAGGAAAACGCAGCCCGAGCACGAAGGCCTGCCAGCGCTTCTGGAACTGCTTCATGTCCGCTTCGCCGAGCACTCGTTGGAGCGTCTTGTAGCCCGTCGGATCGCGCTTCTGGTTGGCGACAAACTCGTGGTAGTAGCGCACCAGTAGCCCCCGCTCCTGCAGGTAGTACATGAGGTAGCGAGACTGAGCGTAGTTGGATCCAGGATCGGCGTCGTAGAAGTCCCCAGAGCTAGTCGCCGTCAAGGACGCAAAGGAGGGCACCCGGCCCCGTTGGATGGCTTTCTGTAGACCGGCGAGTCGCCAATTGGTCAGCCCAACGATGTGCCCTCCACGACTGGCCGATTGCTCATAGAGCGAGCCGAGCCCCTCGTTGAGCCACGCCGGAGCGTTGGGAAAGTTGGCTTCTATGAAGGGATGCACGATCTCGTGAACCAGCGTGCCCCCGCCAGTCGCGATGTTCATCACCAGCGCCTGGTGATCGCTGCTGTAGAAGCCATAAGGCGTCGTGGGCAGCTCACCGAAAAGCCGGAGACAGTTGGACCGGTAGCTGCTGCGGTCCTTGAAAAGCCAGACGTTGAGGATGGACTTGGGATCATGGCGGAAAAAGTCTTGCTTGAGCAGGGTCACCGCCCAACGGACCGTGCCGATGGCTGAGCGCTTCACCTGCTGGGCCGAGTCGTTGCCAATCACCACGAAAGGGGGCTCGACCACGACAGTGAATCCCGCGGGCAGTCGTTTCTTCAAGGCCATCACGTGTTGCGCGAAGTCGGCCGGCGAGTGGCGCGGCAGCGCGGGCGGCTCCTGCAGCTCACCTGGCTGGAGGCGGAAGCGAATCACGGTCCACCGGTCGCGGGCATATTTGAGCGGCCAGAGCTTCAGAAAGGCAGCCCGGTCCATACGACTGTAGGCAGCGCCGCTCTCGGCCGGTTCGTGATAGATGACCTCCGACGTGGCGGCGTCGTAGCCAAGCACCAGACGAAAGTGCTCAGTCGTGGTGGGCCGGTCGTCGTAGTGCATGCAGACGATGGAGGGCACGCCCTGGACGAGATCTGCATGCAGCTGACCAAACAGCTGCTCGAGCCCCGTGGCGGCGCTGGCAGCCGCCACCGTGTGCCACACCGGCCCAACCTCCATGCCGGCCCGGGTCAAGGCCGTCTTCAGCTCACGGGTGGTGGCGCCCATCCCACGCGCCGGATCCATGCCGGCAAGAGTGAATATTTGATCTTGGCTGTACGGTTTGCCCAAGCGACGCAGAGCCATCTCGGCAGCCGCCTCGCCGCAGAAGTCGGGCTTCTGCCTCACATGGGGCACATCCTCGATGAGCACGGTCCGGTAGCTCGGCGCTGGGGCTGCCGTCGGTCCGGTCGACTCGACGGTAGGCGTCGCGCCCGACCGACCCGCAGTGCCGACATCAGGGCCACTTCCGGCACAGCCCATCGCGGCAATGCTCAGCGCCGCGGACAGCAGAATGACGGAGCCTAACCGATAGGTGTTCACACTCGTTACGTCGCGCGCCCTGGCTAGAGTGTGACAGTGTTACATCGTCACGGTGTGACGACATGACCAAGGCCTCCCAGCCCAACCGCAGCGGCGCTCAGTAGATACGCGGCGCTCAGTAGGCCAGCGGCGGAAAGCGCACGACCGGCGGCACCAGGCCCCAGCTCATGATCTCGGCAATACGAGCCGCGGGCACCGGTTCGCTCTCTGGCAGCTCGGCGAGCGTCTTGGCGTCGAGCTCTTCCGGTAGCCGGTACACAGCGTAGTTCTGCGAGCTGCGGATACGAATCGGTCGGCTACGTCGCTTCATTTCACAGTACTCCGAGGGCTTCATGTTCAACCTACATTTGTATACAGCAAACCACATGCCAATATGTCAAGGTCTCAACCACCTGAAATCACGTGGCGTACAAGCCCCAAACGTGGATCATTTGTCCACCTCATGGGCCCGCTGAGTCGTGGCCGATCCAGGACGAGAAGGCAGCCCAAAGTGGCGGCGCTTCAGCGGTGGTTGCCGGCGACCTCGCCCGTCAGCTGAGCCAGGCTGCGCAGATCACCCGCGGCGGTTGCCTCGACCGGGGCTGAGATCGGATAGCTGAGATGCACCTCGCCGGCGTGACGGTGAACGTGAGCCGCATCGACTGCGCCATGGGCTCCGCCAGCCCGGTGAAGAACTTGCAGCGCAGCGCGCAAACGCTGGGATTCGGCGGGGCTCAACGAGGCAGCCCCAGCTGCCAGTGACTGACCGCGGGACAGCTCGATCCAGATTTGTCGCTCGCTGGGCTCAGCGCGCAACACGGTGGGCAACGCCGGGTGGCTGGCCCGCGCGAAGGCCGCAGCCCGGGACAGGACCTCATCCTCCAATGGCAGCACTAGAACATCCCGCGCAAGCCAAAGATCGTGGCGACACAGCGGCTCTTCGGCCCCCTCCCCCGCTCGACGAGGAGCCACCAGACGTTCGTCCCCAGGAGCCTGGTCGGCCGGCCCCTCGGCACTGCTGGGCGCCTCACTGGACCGCTGGCGGTCAACAATGCGGGTGGGCCAAGAGAAGGCCTCAATCGCCCCCCGCGCCTCGAGCGCACCATCGAACCGATCCTCCGGCCCTTCGGCGAGCAGCTGGCGCAACAGTGCATCATGGTGGTCCTCGAGATCCGGGTGAGCGTGACTGACCTGCACGACGCCACGGGGCAAGTCGCCCGTGAGCATCTCGAAGAGCAGCACGCCCACCGAGTACAGATCACTACGCACCGTGGCCGCCCGTCCCAAGCGCTGCTCTGGCGCCATATAGGCCACCGTGCCGATATCGCCAACGGTCACCGTGGCCTCCGATTCGCTCATGTGGGCGGCGCCGAAATCAGCGAGCCGCGCGGTGCCTGCTTCGTCGAAGAGTAGGTTTGACGGCTTGATGTCTCGGTGGAGAATACCTAGCCGATGCGCTTCGGCGAGGGCCCCCAACACCGCTCCAGCGATCTCGGCGGCCCGGGCTGGCGACACCACCTCACGATCCATCAAGGCCCGGAGGGAGCCTCCCGCCATCCAGGCGAGCACCATGGCCGGCCCCTCGCCCACGAAGTCCAGCAGTGGAACCACGTTGGGGTGGCGAAGCTTGGCAAGGGCCCGCGCCTCACGAACGAAGCGATCAAGTGCATCCCGTCCCAGACCGCGAGCACGGGAGGCCAGAATCTTCACCGCTACGCGCTGGCCGCTGAGCTTGTCGATCGCCTCGACGAGCCGCGCGTGGGGCGTCATCGCCACCTCGTTGACGACTCCATAGCGCCCGTAGAGCGTGGCCTCATAGGTCGCGCCCCGCTCGGAGACCGTTGCCCCATCCGAGGTCACCCCATGCTGCTTCAGCTCCGGCTCCAAATCGACGAGCGCCTGCCGCAAGCCGAGCTGGTCGAGACAGCGGGCCAGGGTCGGCAATCCAGCGGCACGCCAGACCGAGCCCGGCGCCACCTGTTGTAGCGCCCGCACTGCCGCCTCATGCTTGCCGTGGCGACCATAGAGCTCACCCAAGGCCACTCGCAACCGGTCGGGCTCAGCGTCGCTCTGATCTCGAAGCGCAGACTCGAGCAGTCTGGCGGCCTGTGCCGGCTCGCCCGCTTCGTCGTAACACTTGGCCGCTTCGGCGGTTGCGCCTCCACGTTCGAAGGCTCGAGCGGCCTCCAGAGGCTTGCCCGCCCCCTGGTAGAGCACCGCGCCATGACGTGGGTAGTCCCGAGCGCATAGGTCGGCGGCGACTTGGACGATGGTGGCCGGCTGCTCCCGAGCCACGACTGCCGCGGTGATCCGATCCGCCAACCCCTGTCGACCACTCAAGGCCACCAGGCGCATGGCCGACCGTGAGTCTCCCCCCTGGAGAGCTTGCTCGGCCGCGGCTCCAAAATCACAGGCACGCTCATAAAGCTCTGCCGCACGGAGCCATTGCCCCGCCTCGACACAAGCAGCAGCAGCATGGCTGAGCTTGCCCTCCGCGCACAGCGCCTCGATTCGCCGCTCGGGATCGCCGCCCATGGCTTGCCCTTCGACCGACCGATCTTATTCGGTGAGCCCAGCTTCGGTGCGCCCAGCTTCGGTGAGCCCAGCTTCGGTGAGCAGAGCCCGCGCCGCGACGGCAAAGTCGAAATCGACCACCGCCTCGTCGATGCCGCTTAGTTTGGCGGTCACGAGACGATGCCGGTGGACCGCGATCTCGATCTCTCCACTAGCGGCCAACTTGGTGATCGGCGCTGGCACGACACCGACACCTCGATCGTCGAAGACGCAGCGCAAGCCGGCCACCCCCGGCTCGTCGTCGACTGACGCAACGTCGACGTAGATACGATCACCCGAGCTCGGGCTGCCGGGCTCCCATTGGATGGTAAGCCCCTCACCCATGACCAGCGTGATCTCGCCCCCCTCGAGGGGCTGGGCGTCGAGGCCGAGGGCCGGCTGGCTGAAACGCACACCGTCCAGGGCATCGGGCGCTTCGACCTGCATGCTGAAGCCATCGACGAATACCGAGCCTGAGGTCTCGATCGAATAGGTGGTGGCAGCCGGCAAGGCGGTGCTGTGATCCCGAGAAGTGTAGACGACGCCAGAGACCAGGTCGCCAACATCCGGAAAGGCCCGAGCCGCCAAAGGAGTGACCGTAGCGCCGGCGCGCAACAGGATGTCGCCCACGTCGAGCAGCTCGATTGAGCCCTCGATCGCCTCAGCGGACACACTAGGAGCCATGATCTCATGCCACTGGCAACCGAGCGGGGCAGCGGGGTCGAGCCTGGCTGCTGAGCCGACCAAACTCTCTGCGGTCTGGACGTCCAGCCCCGACAACCGCACGAAACGTGCCGAGATGTAGGTCCGCAGCCCAGGAGTCGCCGTCCCAAAGGACACCATGCGCTCGACGGTTACGTTGCCGTGAGCCATCGCATCGGTGGTCTCGACGTCGTCGGCGTCATCGTCCACCACCGCCGCCGAGCAGCCGCTGACGGCCAGCAAGAGAGACGGCAAGACGGCAAACAGACGCATGAATGAAGTCTAGGTCGCCCCCATGGTCGCGGCAAGTAGTGCAGCACTCGGGCCGCGACGACGGCTGAGTCCAAGGTGATGGACGTGCCGTGGCAAATGGGGATATCGTCCGCCCGCCATGACAGAAGAAAAGATCGGACGCGACGTATTTCTCGCCTTTGCCGCGATCGGCTGGGCCGACGGCAAACTGGACGGCGGCGAGGCCGACGCCATCGTTCGGATGGCGCTCGAAGAGGGGCTCGAGCTCGAAGAGATCGAGGAAATTGAGCGGGCCACGAAGAAGCCGCTAGACATCGGAGAGCTCGACATCAGCAAGATGTCCAAGGCCGACCGACTGTTCGTCTACTCGGTCGGCTCGTGGATCGCTCGGGTTGACGGCCACGTGGCCAAAGAGGAGATGGAGGCACTCGACAAGCTAGGCGAGGCCTTGAAGATCCCCGAGCGCCCCCGCCAGCACGCTGACAAGATAGTGGTCGAAATCGGCAAGCTCAGCGAGAGCGAAGAGGCCGCCTTCTTCAATCTCCCGAAGCTGCGCCGGACGCTCAAGGTTCGTCTGGCCGAGGCCCAGAAGATTCGGGCCGAGCATGCCGCTGATGACCAAGACGGGGCCACCGAGGACTAGGCAAGCCGGGGACTTGGCCCCTGCACAGCTGCGCAGCCGGCAGGCAGCCAACACCTGGCGCGAGTTCAGCTTCGTCTGCCGGTTGACAGACGCGGATCACCGTGCATAATGCCGCTCCCCGTTCTTGGGGCCGCTGCGCTGCTGGCGTGGCCGCTCCCGAGGTCGGCGCCGCCAGCAGCCGCGCCGATGGTGGCATGCCAAGCACGGGACGAGGAGAAGGCCATGGCCAGCATAGGCACCATTCTGGATCTCGAATCGAATCAAATCCGCAAGGATCACCCCAAATTTCGTTGCGGAGACACGGTACGCGTCCATTACCGCGTAGTCGAAGGCGACAAAACGCGGATTCAGGTCTTTCAGGGCATCGTCATCAAGCGTCACCGCGCTGGCGCCCGGTCCACCTTCACAGTGCGCAAGCTGAGCTTCGGCACTGGCGTGGAGCGCATCTTTCCCCTGCACAGCCCGCGGATCGAAAAGATCGAGCGGGCATCCCAGGGTGTGGTGCGGCGTTCGCGCCTGTTCTACCTTCGGTCGCGCACCGGCAAGGCCGCGCGGGTGCGAGACGTGAAGGACCGCTGAGCGGCGAAGCGACCCATCCCGTGGCAGCGGCAACCCTCGGGTTGCCGAAAAACTTGCGCTTGTGACCGGTCTTTGTTGATCGATCATAGGCTGGGCACGGTATGCTGCGGGCGCCCTGCCTCCGTCATCGGCGCCTCCTATGCGCTGACAATCACCGGGGAAGTAGATGATCAACTGCGCGCGCTGCGGAGCTCCTAACCCACCTCAGAACCCCCAATGCTCCGTATGCGGTGCACCGCTCGCGGCACCGCCTCCAGGTGCGCCTCCAGGCGGACCACCGCCAGGCTTCGGACCACCGCCAGGCGGCCCGCCGCCTCCGGGCTTCGGCCCTCCACCGCCAGGCGGACCACCGCCTCCAGCCGGCTACCCACCTCCTGGTGGACCGCCACCTCCTGGTGGACCGCCACCTCCTGGTGGACCGCCACCCGGTTTTGGGCCCCCACCGGGACCCGTACCAGGCG
>JAUVCD010000157.1 GCA_030590865.1 Myxococcales bacterium
GCCTCCGCCACCGCCCACGCCGCCACCGGCTGCCTGACCAGCGCTACCCGCGCTCGCCCCAACCCCGCTGCTCGACGTGGAGGTCGTCGTGGTCAACGAGTCGTCGTCGTCGCTCCCTACCCCTGCAGCACAGCCGCCGAATAGCCCGGCAAGACACAGCGCCAAGAGCACGATAGCCACGACCACATGCCGCAGTGTCCGCCTCCCTCGTGCATCCATGATGCACAAACACCTATCAGATGGATCTGATGTCGAACAGGCTGGTCATGGGACCGCCTGGTCGCCAAGCGATCGCGACCACCGAGCGTGGTCATTGATACTGTCCGCGCGCTCGCTAGTGGATGAGCCTCGCACCGACTGGGCTGTTCGGCAGACAAGTCTGGAAGGCTTCGTCGGCGGTGCACGTCTTGCCCTGGCAATGGCTCGGACCATAGACCGCCCGACAGCTCTTGTGCTTCGCACAGGCCTGCTCGTCTAGGCCCGCACAGGGGTCCTGCGCGGTGGGCGCTGTCGTCGGGAGGCTGGTAGGGGCGCTGGTCGGCTGGGCGGGAGGCGGCGCTTCGGCAGGCGGTGCTTCAGGAGGCCGAGAAACGGGAGGCCGTGAAACAGATAGTGGCGTTGCAGGCGGCACGGCCGATGGCTCCCGAGCGGGCTCTTCAGTCCGGTTGCAGCCAGCCGCCATGCCGACGATCAGCAGTGCAACGATGCTGGTACGAGTCAATGCCGCAGGTGAATGGTCAGCGTTCATTGCTCCGAGCTCTTGCAACCGAGCGCATGGAGGCGTCAACCCCTCCTCGGGGGGGGCCCGGCCACCGAGGCCAGCGCTTCGGCGATGTTCACCGTGATGGGCGCCACCAGCCCGATGTCGATGTCCCGTGCAAAGATGAGAGCGAGCTTGTGCTGCTCGCCCGCCAAGACGAACTGCTGCGGGTCCCCGAGCGCCAGCGTGTCGCCCGCCGCCGCGCAGAGCTTGTGAAGGCGCTGCGCGGTAGCGGCAAAGGCTTCGAAGTCGAGCGACATGCCTGCCTTGGCCAGGATCAACCCGTCGTGTGCGGCAAAGGCGCCGGAGATCTGAGCATGACCGGCGAGGTGTTCGACGGTCTCTTCCACGAAGGCAAGCAGCTGGCCGGGAGCTGGCGGGCCGACGGCAGGTTGACCCTTCGGAGCCTCGACATAACCGCCGAGCTGATCCGCCCGCATCTTCCGCAGCGACGTCAGCGAGCGTTCCAGCCATTGCAGGCCAGTCAGAGCTTGGGTGGCCATGGTCGGGCTAGAATGCCTTGTTGAGAGCGCCGACCGCTTCCTTCACCTCGAAGCGCACGGCGCCGAGCATGGCGTCGTTGTCGGTGATGACGGCGAGCGTGAAGTCATTGCTCAGGGGCGCCACGACGCTCATGCCCGATGTGGCCTCGGCCAGCACGAGGTTGGTATTGCCGTGGGACGTACGTTCTCCCATGGTCGTTGCCGCGCCCAACATGATCTGCACCGATGGCGCTACCGCATCGGCGTCGAGATCGAAGTCCTTGCGCATGTGCACGACCAGGCCATCAGGGTCGACCAGCAACGCGCTGGTCACGCCGCGGATGGACACCAGTTGGCCGAGCACCTTGTCGAAATGCGTTCTGCGATCACTGCTTCTTGCCATGGCTATCAGCTCCTTTCACAGGCTCGTGAGGTCAGTCCCTTGTTGGGGCTGCGCTCACAGCACCTCAACGTCAAATCCACAAGTGGGGTCGCCGCAAGCATTGCAGCGGGTTTCCGTGGCCTTCACTTTCTTGTTCAAGAAAGTCGAGAGCACGCCGGCAACCAGGCCACCCTCGAAGTTGCAGATCGGCTGCTTGGCGCCGGAAATTCCGGCGCAGGATACACACTCGTCCACCCGAAGCTGGATCTGGCCATTGTCCATGTCGACCTTCTCGATGACCAGATGGCCGATCGAGAGCGTCACCAGGAGCTGCTGGACGGCCTCGACGAACTTGTTGAGGTCACCATTGGCTGCCTCGGCCGCACCCTTGCCGAGCTCGCGACCCAAGGTGACGCCAGACTGATACACCAAGGCCCGCGAGCGGGTGCCGATCATTCCCTCGATGGCCGTGCCCATGCCGACGAGGCGCAGGGCCTGGAACAACTGGATGGGCACAGTGGCGCCCAGCTTCTCCCGATTCGTTACCTTCGTGCCCTTTTGTAGCCCTTCGAATAGGCGCTCCTGGGCGGTTTCCAGATCGTTCATGGTCGATTCTCCTGGGATTGCGTTGGCGGCAGGACATGGAAGGCGACTTCGACGCGTCGGTTCCGGGCCTGGCCAGCCGGTGAGTCGTTTTCTGCCACGGGGCGCTGCTCGCCCTGGCTCTGGACCGTCATGCGGTCGGCGGGGATGCCACGCTGCTCGAGCAGGCCACTGGCGTGCCGGGCACGCATGAGGCCGAGGGTGTAGTTCTCCTGGGTGCTGCCGAGCGAACAGCTGTGACCGGTCACCTCGATGGCGCCGACGGCGGTGCGCAGCTGACCCACCAGGGCATCGAGGTCGGCCTCGCGAACGGCAACGGTCTTCCAAGATCCCACCAGAAATGCAGCGGGGAACACGTGGACGACCCGGCGTTTGGCCACGGCGGTCGTGCTCGTTGCGGTAGCAGCCGGCAACGCGGGATCGCTGGCTGCGCTGGCCACAGCAGACGGCTGGGCGGTGGCCAGGGGCGCCTCGGCCCGGCTAGTCATCGGTGAATCGGCGGCGCTGGACCGGGACGGAGGCTGAGCCGCTGCGCTAGCCTCGGAGCTCTCGGTCGTGGCGCTGGTATCGTTCGCCCAAAGCCCCGAGCGCCAGAGGCCGACCACCGCGACGACGGCCAGCGCGACGGGCAGGGCTACGACAAGCCAACGGCGAGGTGAGCGGGCCCCAGCCGCCTCGGGGGACGGCGGCGAGGCGATGGCCGGCGCCTCGCCAGTCTCAGGTTGGGGGCCGGGGCCGCTACGGTTCGTCACGGGTGCCGCCGGACTGGCGGCCGGAGCAGCTGGCTGCTGATGGACGGCGGCGGGGGCGGTGGGCGGCGGCGATGGCGCTTTGGGGGGCGACGGCGCTTTGGGGGGCGCTACCGCCACCGGTGCCGCAGTCGGCGGGGGCGCCAAGGGCCTGGCGGGCGATGTCTGAGCGGCGGCCGATCGCCGCTTGGAGCTGCGCACAGAGCGCAGCACGCCATCGAGGGCATCGATGTCGAGAGGGCTGGTGGGCAGGGCGTTCACTCTGAGCGTCTCCCGTCGCCCGAGGGCGTGGGCCCATCCAGAACGCAGCGGAACCCCAAGTAGGTGTACGAGTTATCCGTCCCGACGGCTGTGCGCACGAGCTGGTCGCTCTTGACGCAACTGTGGCGGAAGGAACCGCCATAGACCCAGCTGCACCCGTCCTCGCAGTTCTCTCCTTTGGCGGTGCCGCCGTCAGTCCACTCCCACACGTTGCCGATGAGATCGCAGCAGCCCTCCGGTGATGCACCATCGGCGTATTGGTCTACCGGACAAGTCCGGCCCAGCCCCTGATCAGGGCCATTGCAACGGCTGGCGGAGAACTCTCCACCCCAGGGGAAGGAGCGTCCGGTCAGGCCTCGTGCAGCCCGCTCCCACTCGAGCGGACGGGGCAACCGCCGTCCTTTCCAGGCGGCGTAGCGTCGAGCTTGCTCCACCGTAACGCCAACCACCGGATGATCGAGCAGCTCGTCAGGCGGTGTGCCTCGCGGCCAGTCCGAGAGGGGCTCTTGCCCAGTCGCACCGATGTGCTCGTAGAACTGCTGGTGCGTCACCGGGTACTGGTCGATGAACAGCGGGGCCATCATCGTGGCACCGGAGGGCCCGTCAAACTGGGACTCGAAGGAGCCGCCCACTAGGAGCACCATGTCATCTGGTCGCTCGACCGGAGCGTCGACGGGGTCGACGACGGTGGGGGCAATCGGCGGCTCCGAGGCGAGGGCAGCACTCGCAGAGGGTGCGGTCGAGATAGCATCTTCGCGGCGCGCGACCGGTCGAGAGCCGTCAACGGCTGGCGCCATGCGGGGCGGAGTTAGGGATCCGTCGACCGGGAGTGCCGATGACTGTGTGGAAGGTGTGCAAGATGCGAAAGATGTGGAAGGTGTGGAAGGTGTGGCAGGCCGAGGTTGGGGCAGGAAGCGCCGCCGCGGGGCTGGGCGGGGCGGTGTCGCTGGCGCATCGGTCACCGGCTCGGCTTGCTGGTCCTCGGCCCGCTTCTCCTCCGCGATCTCGATCCATTGGCCGATGTCAGCCGTTTGCAGCTCGATGGACAGCTCGCCGTCCAAGTCGTCGGCGCCTGGGGCCATGATGGCGTTGCCGGCAGCTGCCAACAGCCCGATCCGCATCGCGTCGGCCGATGGGAATCGGTCCTCGGGCTTCTTGGCCATGGCGCGGACCAGCGCCTTGAACAGGGGCTCGGCCAAGTGCTCGCTAGGCGGCACCGTGCCGGCAATGTGGCCGTGCAATGCCTTGGCGGCCTTCTTGCCGTAGGGCGCTTTGCCGGTCAGCAGGTCGTAAAGGGTAGCGCCGAGCGAATAGAGATCGCTGCGATGATCCCCCGCTTTGCCGGCGATGCGCTCTGGGCACATGTAGGCCGGGGTTCCGGTGAGCAACTTGGAGCTGGCGACGGCGCTCGCCTTGGCGAGCCGGGCGATGCCGAAGTCGCAAGTCTTCACACCGCCGGCGCGAGTGATCAGAATGTTGGACGGCTTGATGTCGTGGTGAACAATACCGAGCTCATGAGCGTGGGCCAGGCCGTCGAGCACCGCGATCCCCATTCGGATGGCCTCGTCGAGAGGCACTCGCCGCTTGGGGAATCGGCGCCGAAACTTGCTGGCGTCCTCCCCGGCGACATACTCCATGATGAGAATGTCCCAAGGCGGCGACACCTCGAAGTTGTAGACTCGCACCACGTTCGGGTGGCTGAGCCTCATGGTAGCCAGCGCCTCGTTGCGGAGCGTCGCGAGTAGCGCCTCGGAGACCGGTGTGTCCTCCCCGGCGGCGAGGTGGAGCACCTTCACCGCCACCGTCTGGGACAGCAGCGTGTCCTTTGCCTTGAAGATGGCCCCCATGCCACCTTTCGCAACGAAGGTCTCGAGGAGGTAGCGATCGAGCAGCTTCACGCCGATCTCCGGCAGGCGCATGCTGATGGGCGTTGGGCTCATGACGATGGCTCGCAGCGGAGTCTAGCGGCAGCTAGGTGTCGCTCAAGAGCGACCCGAGGTCCAAGTCATGCAGGTGCATGTTCGAAAGTGAGGTGACCACGTCCTCGCGGATTCGCTCGACCAGCCCTCGAAGCGCGCAGGCCGAGCCGGTACACATGCAAAAGTCTGCCAGGCAGGTGTCCGGATCATCGAGCCCCAACCCGCCATCGATGGTCTCCCAGATCTCCAGGACGCAAATCTCATCGGGCAAGCGCGCGAGCTGATAACCCCCCTTGGGGCCCCGCACGGCAGATAGCAAGCCTGCCTTGGTGAGCCGTTGCATGACCTTGCTCAGGTGCGTTTCTGACACGTCGATGGCCGTGGCCAGTCGACTCACGCCCAACGGTTCGTCTCGGTGGGCCAGCATGCCACAGGCATGGATGGCGAGAACGGCAGCATCGGAGATCCGCAGCAGCCTACTCATGGGTGGACCGTGAATTCACGCAATCTGGCAAAGTGGTACCCAAATACCACATCATAAGCTGAGAGGGCAGCAGCACCGGACTTGGCTACACTCTCGGTGGAGCGAGCTCCCCGCCCCCGTAGCGAGCCAGTGATGAGGAAACGAGGGCCTGGGCTTCAGCCTGATCGGTGGTGCTCGTCCCACCAGGCCAAGGCCCGATCGTGGGTCCAGGCGGCATCGAGGCCGAGACTGTCGAACCGTTCCCAGAGCGCCGCTACGCTCGCAGGTCGGTCGGCCGGATCCTTCTCGAGGCAGTCCATCACCAGCGTCTCCAGCGCCTCGGGGACGGCGCCAGGAGCACGCTTGGACAGCGGCTCCGGCGTTGCGTGGATGTGGTTGCTGATGACCGCCACGACGTTGGCACCCTCGAAGAACAGCGTGCCGGTGAGCAGCCAGTAGGCCACACAGCCCAGCGAGTAGATGTCTGACTTCTCGCCTGTCGGCGCACTACCCAAAGCCACCTCGGGGGGCATGAAGGCCGGCGTGCCGGTCACCACGTTGTCACCAGTCAAGCGCTGGTCGTCGCTTTCCTCGGTCTTGATGTGCTTGACGAGGCCAAAGTCCAACACCTTGACGTAGTCCACATCTTGCCCCACCTGGCACGCGAAGATGTTCGCAGGCTTGACGTCTCGGTGCACCAGCCCGCGGGCATGGGCGTCCATCAGAGAGTGACAAACTTGCTTGAGCAAAAAGGCTGCGCGCTCCGGCGGCAGGGCCCCGTGCTCCTCGACCAGCGTTTCGAGATCGAAGCCATCGAGCAATTCCATGACCAGGTAGAACGTCCCGTCGCCGGTGCGACCGAAGTCGTAGACCGTCACCGTGTGTGCCGAGCCCAGCTCGGCCGTCGCCTGAGCCTCTCGCTCGAAGCGTTGCAACGCAGTAGCCCGGGCCTGCTCATCAACGGCGCCGAGCTGCTCGGGCTTGATCAACTTGATCGCCGCCGGTCGCTTGAGCCGGGCATGACTGCCCCGCCACACCTCGCCCATACCGCCAGCGCCGAGCAGCTCCTCGAGGTGGTAGCTGCCCAGCCGCCGAGCTTCGGTCACCGCCGTGCTCAGGCGGTAGATGTGGACCGACACCACCACCGCCACCAGAGCCGCAGAGAAGGTAGTGACGTAAAGGACGTTCGACACCGGGGGCACCGGTGGACCGATCGCTGCTCGACCGATGATCCAGACAACGACAGGAACCGCCGATGCAGAAGTGAGCGCAGCCACCAGCGCCTTGAGCGGCGGGGTCGGCACGATCAGACGGAACAGCAGAATCCACAAAGCCGCGTAGGACAGGTGCCCGATGGGCATATCGAGGGCCGGCAACATGGACAGCTCGAAGCCCACGATCGCACCGGCGCCAAAAACCTCGAAAACCAGACCAATGTCGCACTTGCGCTGGTCGCTCAGCCGCCCAGAACGAAGCAGCCCCAACATCGCCAATGACGCGACCAGCCCCGCCCCCCGAAGGGCCAGGGAGAGGGGCGGCAGGGGGACCGACTCCACCGTGTAGTAGAGCAACGTGTTGAAGACGATCGAGCCGGTCATCAGCAACGCGAACAGCCCGATCACGATGGTCAAGCGACCCACCGCCTGCTCCAACAGATCCGGTGGCAGCGCCAAGGCAGCCTTGGATCCCCGGTGGGTGACTCCGGTGCGATCCTTGATGAGTTGGTCCAGGCCTTGGTGTTCCATCCCACGTGTCCAGTTCGGCAGCCGTGCTGCCCACTCGGCAGGCCATCCTACTACGGCGGACCAGTTTGGGTGGGCTGGCTCCCCCACGGGATGGCGAACGTAACGCTGGACCGGTGGTTGAGAATTGGGGACGATCCATCCCGCGCCGGCTTCGAGGGAGGCTCATGGCCTGTGCTACTCTGCGCCGGTGAGCACGCCGCTCAGGCTGACTCGTGACGTCGTTCTCGGTGGCGACTTCAGGATCTTGACGCCCCTGGGAGCGGGCGGAATGGGGGCAGTCTACACCGCCGAGCAGCTCAGCACGGGCAGGCGTCGGGCGGTCAAGGTGATGCATCCGCTGATCGTCGAAGATGACAAGCAGCGACAGCGTTTTGCTCGCGAGGCTCGGATTGGCGCGCGCATCGTTAGCGATCACGTCGTGGACGTCATCGCAGCCGGAGTGGACGCTGAGCTCGGCATCCCGTGGATCGCCATGGAGCTGCTCGAGGGCGATGACCTCGGCGAGCACCTGGTGCGCCGGGGGGCACAAGGGCTTGGCCAAGTGGTAGAGCACTTCCGGCAACTGTGCCATGCCCTCGGTGCCGCCCACCGCGCAGGTATCGTGCACCGGGACGTCAAGCCGCAGAACATATTCGTGTCTGCAACCCAGACGCCCACGGCCCCCACAACGATCAAGGTGCTCGACTTCGGCATCGCCAAGGTCGCAGCAGTCGCATCGGCCGCTGGCACAGCAATGGTCGGCTCGCCCGCCTGGATGGCTCCGGAACAGACCGATCCACTGGCACCGATCACCCCGGCAGCAGACGTCTGGGCGCTCGGCCTCTTGGCGTTCTGGATGCTCACCGGAGCATCGTTTTGGCATGCCGCCAATAGCTCGCAAGCCTCGCTGCACGCGCTGATGAAAGAGGTGCTCTTCGATGTCATCCCGCCAGCCTCGGAGCGGGCCGCTGAATACGGGCGTGCCGCCCGCCTGCCCGAGGGATTTGACCCATGGTTCGCCCGCTGTGTGGATCGTGAGGCCCCCGGGCGCTTCACGGATGCCACCGAGCTCTACGACGCTCTCGAAAAGGTCGCGCGCGACGCGCCCAGCATTGGAACCGATGGAAACGACGGAGGCGCGGGACTGGCGGCGACCGACGTGGCCACCATGTCCACTCGTTGCGCCACTGATTCGGCAACGCTCGATGCCGTCGCCAACGGGGCAGCCGCCCTGTCCACCCGGAGCTTTGTCGAGTCCTCTGACCTGGACGTCCCCCTATCGCGGCCCGGCGAGGCTGCCGTCACCGAAGTCGCACCGGACAGCGCACCAAGCGACCATGCTGCCGCCGAAACGCTGGCCCGAGCGGCCACGCTCGACGCCGCAACGGCGACCATCGGCAGCACTGGCGGGCCAACCGATCAGCCCCGCTCACGGGCTAGCTGGCCTCAGGCGGCACGCTACGCAGTTGGATCGTTGGCACTGATCGCGGTGGTCGCAGGTGCGCTAGTGGTGGGCATGCGCCTGGAGAGCCGGCGCCCTGGTGAGGAGACCAGGGCAGCTTCCTCGACCTCCCAAGCGACGCCCTCAGCCACCTCGGCCCGAGGGTCCACCAGCGCACCTAGCTCTCGCCCCGGCGCTGGCTCATCCGGTGCGGTGGCATCCATCCCGGGAATGACGCCGGTGACGGGTGCCGACCGGTTCGATCCGACGGCGGGCTTCGCTACCGCGCAACGGATCGCGCGGGCCAACATGCCCGATGCCGAGCTCGTCTGGTTCACCGCCCAACCGGTTAGCGACGCCGGCTTCATCAACCTGCTGAGCAAGGGCAGCGCGAGCTATATGTTCCGATCGGCCACCGGAGAGAGCTGTTATTCGGTGAGCTTCACCCAAGTCGGTCGCTACGATGCTGCCTTGACCGGAGAGTCCTGTCTCACCCAGATCGTTGGCTTACCCAAGTGCTCGGTGACCGCAGTGATTCGTCGAGCAAAAGGCAACCTCGAGCTCACCGGCAGCCCGCCATCCAATGTGAGCTTCGGCTGGCTGCGCACCAAGGGTAGAGCCGGCTGGTTCGTCAAGAGCGGCGGACTGGAACGAACCGATATGGTCGACGATTGCCCGTGACCGCAGCGGTGGCACGTCACTCGCTGCGATAGAGCCGCTTCCAAGGAGCACCGCTGGTATCGAGGTGGTCCTCCAGGGCGCTATGGAGCGTATTGGCGGCCAACAAAGCGCAGTGCTCGCTCTCTGCAGGCAGGCCACCGAGCGCCGCGAGAATGTCGGCTTGGGTGAGCGCCATGGCCTGAGAGACGCGCTTGTCCGTCGCTAGCTCCACCATCATGCTAGCGGCGACGATCGTCGTCATGCAGCCATCGGTGAGAAAGCTGGCCTGGACGATTCGGTCGTCCTCCACCTTCACGAAGATCTCCATGGTGTCGCCGCAAGGCCCGGTCACTCGTGCGTGGCCGTCAGCCTTGTCGAGCGGACCGAAGTTGCGCGGGTGCATCCAGTGGTCGAGCACAGTCTCGGAGTATTGCTCACGAACCTGCTCGGTGATCTCAGCCTGCAGCTCCTGAACGAAGGCATCGATGCCCTTGGTCATGGGTTCCACCTCATCAACGGGCTTGCACAATCCCACAGCGCCGTGGCGCTCAACCCATACCGCGGCCTCGGCCGGCACCGCGCATGCCCCTACCACGGCCGTGGCCGCCACCACGTCCACGACCCTGGCCGGCGGGTCGGCGGCCTGGGCTCGGGTAGGCCCCCTCTTCGGGGGAGGCAGGGGCAGCCTGATCCGAGCGGTTGAGCCACTGGGCAAAACGCTCTAGCGCACCTGCCTGCGAATCACCGCGGCGGTTTGGAAGCGGAGCGGCAACGAAGGGCACGCGGGGAGGCGGAACCTGGATGGGGTGTGGCGGCCGCAGCGGCTCGAGGATGGCATTCTGGGAGCACACCGCGGCGCAGGCCATGCACAGGATGCAGTCAGGACCCACAACAGCCTTGCCGTCCACGATCTCGATGGCCTCGACGCAGCAGAGCTCGGCACACGTGCCGCAGCCGTCACACAGCTCCGTATCAACTCGGGCGATTTCCATTGGTGTGTTTCCTCGATTCTGGTGACCGAAGCGTGTGCATTCCCCGTGCCAAGCTCTGGGACACCAGCGGCGCGGGCGTCGTTAGGCTCAGCGCCCTGCAGCGACAAGGTATTTGGGCTCGCCATGGCAGCGCCTCGACATCGAGGCCCAAGTGCGAGCGTTTCGTTCGACACGTTACGTTTCACGCCGACACGTTGTGTGTCAGAACGTTTCAAAAGCCTGGTGGTTAGGCTGGCGCTAGAACTGCCCGACCAGGGCGCCCGCCGGGCTGAGATTGAACTGTTGCACCGCCGTTTCGGTGCCGCCGACCTCGCCCTCGGCCCAGTGCATCGCAGCCCCGAGCTCGAGCACCGCAAAGACGTAGCGAAAGCCAACCCGCAAGCCGACGAGACCGCCCGCCTGCACGTGCCAGCCGCTCAAGTCCTCCGCCATGGGGGCTGCCGGATCCAGCGAATCTGGCTCGAGATCTCGCTGCCCGCTGAGCAACTCGAAGCCGCCACGCGCGCCGATCCACGCTGAGTAGATGTCAGCGGCGCTCTGGTAGCCGAGCAGCACCGGCACGTCCGCTCCGAAGCCTCCGACGCGCAGGCCAAGCTCGTCGTGCCGTTTGGGCAGCAACCCCGAGGCACCGAGGCCCACCGACAGAGCCGGTGCTCCAAACTCGATGGCCCGACGGATGTCGAGCCGGGCACTACGCCCGGTGTAGGTCAGCCCGGCATCGAAGCTGCCGTCCAGCCCCACCCGACCACCCACCCAGGGGGCCAGGCCCGGCGACATGGCGCCCTCTTCGAGACTCCGAGCGGCAACGTCGGTCACGGCGATGGCAGCCGGCGCCACCGGCACGACGCCCGAAAAGCCGGCACCCATGGTCACGTCGCCGGCGTCCATGCCGTGAGCGGGGTGCATCAGCGGTGCCGCCCCCCCACAGGCCGAGCACAGCGCACAGATGGCGAGCACAGACAGATTGCGCATCGCGCGGACCGTAGCCGCCCCGCCCTGCGGGCCGCAACCGTGGGGTGGGCCGGACGACCGACTCACCCCGGCGACTCGACCAGACAGGGCAAGAGCTTGGGAGTCCCAGTATCGGTGTCCCAATCCGAGAATCCAGTACTAGTATCCGGGCCATGGCATCCACCGTTCGCCCCTGCTCCGTCGCGCTCGTGACCGTCGCTTGCGCCCTGCTGTCTGCCTGCGGAGGCTCGGCCAGCGAGACCCCCTGGCCGGTCGAACCTCTGGATACCGAGCCTGGTCCGGCCGGCGAAGCACGGCCGGGCGACAACGTGGTGAACATCGACGAGCTGCCCAACAACTACGACAAGAGCGATGGCGGAGCGGGCAAGAGCGGCAAGCCTGCAGATGAGGATTGAGGGCTAGCGCGCGAACTTGGCGCGACTGATGACCACCTCGTGCTCGCCGCCACCGGCTCGTCGCACCCGCAGCGAGACCCGGGTGCCCACCGGGCCTCGCAAGTGCTGAACCGCCTGAGTCACCGTCCACCCAGTCGCGTCCTGGCCATCCACCACAACCAGCAGGTCCTGAGCCTTCAGCCCGGCGCCCTCGGCGGGGCCGCCTGACATGACCATCGCGAGCACGACGCCCTCGGAGGTCGTGGCCAGCATCGCACCGATGCCGGTGTACTCGACCTCTCCGTCACCCTCGCCCCGGAGGCGCAGCTCGAAGTCTCGCTGGGTGGTGCCTCCGGGTTGGGTACGCAACGAAGGGACGACGCGGGACTGATAGCCGGCTGCCGAGACGCGCACCGAGAAAGGGCCGGCAGGCGCACCAGGCAGCTCGTAGTGACCGGCTTCATCACTTCGAGCCACAGCGGTGCGGCGAGGTCGAGGTCGCGACACGCCATCGAGCACGACGACCGCGTCGGCTATCGCCTCGCCGGTTTCTGCATCGAGCACCGCCCCGCGTAACGTGCCGCCGGTAGTCAGCACGATGCGAACGCCCCGAACCTGCTCACCAGGATCCAAAGTAATTCTGTCGCTCCGCCCGGGGGGGCGTCCGTCGGCGCTGGCCGTAAGCACGTAGGTCCCCGCGTCCAGTCCCCGAAGCTCGAACCGCCCATTGTCGTCGACCACATCCTCACGAATGCCACGGCCGCGACCTGCCCGTTGCGGCGATGCCCGGAGTGACTGACTGCGGTCGGCCTTCCGATGGCTCTCGACGGCCACCGCGAAGCGTTTGATAGGCGAGCCATCTTCATCCACCACGACACCGGCGATTGCCCCGCCATCGCCGAGCTGCAGACGATTGCCGTCGCCGACCTGCAACACCACCTCACGAGAGTCGCCGAAGGCGGCGTGTTTGGCCGTCCCGCGACACCCCGCCGCCCTGGCGGGCAAGGTGAAGCGACCATCGGTCGCAGTGCGGGTGGCCAGGGCCGGGTCGCCGCCTCGATCGGTACAGGTCACCCTAGCCTGGGCGACTGGCTTGCCCGCTGTGTCGACCACGATGCCCTCGACCGGTGGTGCCGACTCGAGCTGCACGTCGAGTCGCTCTACGGCACCTCGGACGCCGACGCCCAGCGGGAGGCGCTCTTCCCAGAAGCCAGGGGCGTTGATGACGAGCTCGAGCTCGCCCAGGGGCACCGAACGGAGGCGATAGGCTCCTTCGGCATCGCTGAAGGTGCGCAGTCGCCCCCACCCGGTGATAGCGATCTCGGCTTCTTCGACCGGCCCGTCACCTTCATCGCTGATGGTACCGACGAAGGTGCGCACGCCGCCTGGCGCCTCAGGGGACGGCAAGGCCCTAGGCGGCGGCGACGGCGGCTGGGCGGCGGGCGGTGACGACACCGGCATGGCTCGAGGCGGCCGGCCCGAAGGGTCCAACAAGAGCAGCACCGTGAGCGGCACAATCAGCAGACCGAGACAGACCCAGAGGGCCGAAAGCCAGCCACGGCGCCCTGCAGTCATGAGTCATTCTGTAGCGCGGCGGCGGCGCCGCGCAAGGGTGGCCGCGCATAGGTGAGCAGCTGGATCCCCAGCGACCCGCCCAACGACCCTCGGCACCCCCGTGCTAGACCCGGTGCTCCCATGGCATCTGCAGCGAGCAAGCTTCCCGCCCCTGGCGCCGACGACGTCCTGTTCATCGTCGATCTGTCAGGTTACGTGTTCCGCGCCTACCACGCCTTGCCAGAGCTGACCAACAGCCACGGCGAGCCAACCGGCGCCACCTTGGGCACCATCAACATGCTCAGCCGCCTGGTGGAGAGCCGCCGCCCGGCCTATCTGGCAGTGGCGATGGACAGCCCCGGCAAGGGCTTTCGGGGCGAAATCGATCCGGCCTACAAAGCCAACCGGCCGCCGGCCCCGGAGGATCTGATCCGCCAGCTGAAGCGCTGTCACGAGGTCTTCGAGACCTGGGGGATGCCGGTGTTCTCCCAGCCCGACTACGAGGCCGACGACCTCATCGCCACCTTGACGACCCAAGCCGTCGCTGCAGGGCTCACGGTGGTCATCGCCTCGAGTGACAAGGACCTGTACCAGCTCGTCCAAGCCGACCAGGTGCTCTGCTGGGACGCCATGCGCAACCGGGTCTTCGGTCCCGCAGAGGTCGAAGCCAAGCTGGGCGTTAGGCCCGAGCTGGTGCACGACTATCTGTCACTGGTCGGTGACAGCTCGGACAACATTCCAGGTGTCAGGGGCGTCGGACCCAAGACGGCGACCAAGCTGCTGACCGAGTTCGAGTCGTTGGACGGCATCTTCGAGAACCTGGAGAAAGTCGCGCGCCCCAAGCTCAGAGAGTCGCTGCGGGAGCAACAGGAGGCCGCGCGGCAGGCCCACCGCCTGGTGGCCTTGCGCCATGATGCAGATGTGGAGTTCGATCTCGACGGCCTCCGCTATGACCAGCCCGACATCGCCGGCCTTCGCAAGCTCTTCACCGAGCTGGAGTTCTCACGGCTGCTGGACCGGCTTGATGAGTGGGCGCCACCGACCGCCACCGAGCCCCCTCAACCTCGCGCCGAGCCGGCGCCTGTCCAACCGGAGCTGCCGTCCGATCCAGCATCGGCTGCCCCCCCCCTGACCACCGGCACTGTGGCCACCGGCACGCTGGCCACCAGCACGCTGACCACCGCCGCCCAGCTCGCCGCGCTCTGTGATCGGGCTCGCGACGCCGGCCACCTCGTGGTGGTCGCCATGGGACCAGAAGGCAAGTCGATGCGCGTACCGCTCACCGGCATCGCGCTGGCGAGCAGCCCCCAGGACGCAGCCTATCTCCCCATCGGCCACCGCTACCTACCCGCGCCAACCCAGCTATCGCTGGCGGTGGTTCGTGAGATTTTGGGCCCCGTGCTGGCCGACGAAACCATCGCCAAGCTGGGCCACGATCTCAAGGTCAGCCAGGTGGTGCTCAGCTGCCACGATCTGCCCGTCCGAGGGGCACGCTACGACACCATGCTGGCGAGCTACCTACTCGACCCGGAGTCACAACACTCTCTCAGCACCATCGCCCAGTGGGACGGGGGCATGGAGTGGACAACTTTTGATCAGATCGCACCGCGACCCAAGCGGGGCCCCAAGCCGACCATCGAAGAGGTCAACATCGAGCGGGCCACCCCTTACGCCCGAGCCCACGCCGAGGCAGTGCTGGCGGTGCGGAAGCAGCAGCGCCAGCCGCTGGAGCGCTACGAGCTCGAGAGCCTGCTCTGCGACCTCGAGATGCCAGTGCTCGATGTCCTGACCGAGATGGAACAGACCGGCGTGCTGGTCAACCCCGCGCCCCTCGCCGCATTGGCCAAGACGATGACCGTCGAGCTAGCTGGGCTCGCAGAGAAGGCCCACGCGGCGGCCGGTCGGGACTTCAACCTGGCCTCACCCAAGCAGCTCGAGGCGGTGCTCTTCGATGAGCTGGGATTGAAGTCGACCCGCAAGACCAAGACCGGCCGCTCCACTGACGCCGAGGCGCTCGAGACCATCGTTCACGACCATCCCTTGCCAGCGCTGGTGCTCGAGCACCGCGCCACCGCCAAGCTGCTCGGCACCTATGTCGACGCGCTGCCGAAGCTCATCCACCCGGACACGGGGCGGATCCACACCCGCTGGGAGCAAGCGGTGAC
>JAUVCD010000566.1 GCA_030590865.1 Myxococcales bacterium
GGGCCATTCTGAGCAGCGAACCAAGAACATCCATGGGCCGGTCTCCCTGAGAGGAAGAGCCTATCATCACCGGGAATCGAAGGGGCCGCGACCGAGGTCGAGGTCGAGCCGGAGGTCCGAGGTCGAGCCACCTCATTGTCCATCAGAGAAGTCCCCATCCTGGGCTATCATCGCGAGCACCATGCGCCTTTCGATCCTCCTCGCCTGCGCATTGCTGATCGGCTGCGGCGAGGACGAGACTGCGGCGCCCCAGCCCACCGAGGCGCGCATGGACTTCAGTCACCCGATCGGCTTTTTCGACGCGCCCTTCCCCAGCGATCACCGGCTGGCCGAGGACGGCACCGTCGACATGAGCAGCTATCCCAATCCGGATGCTATCCCCTTCGTGAGCACCATGCTGACCTTGCTCGATGGGCAGGCAGATGGTTTTGGCCAAAGCAGCGGCGTATTTTTCGCCCTGAGCGGTGCGGCCGACGAGGCGACCCTGCCCTCGCTCCACGATTCAGTGGAGCCCGACGCCTCGGTGTTCTTGGTCGATATCGATCCCGGCTCGGTCGACTATCTGGCGCGCTATCCGGTCACCGTGGAATTCACTGAGGATGCGGGCCCCTTTGGCGATGCCAACTTGCTATCACTGGTGCCGCTGCAAGGAGCACCCTTGCGACCCCGGACTCGTTACGCCGCCGTGGTGACCACCGCCGTCCGAGATGTTGCCGGACAACCGCTGGCACAGCCTGAAACGCTGACCCGCCTCATCGCCGGCGATCCCGCCGAAGGGATGAACGATACCGCTCGGCAAACCTATCAGGCGGCCTTCGGCGCGCTCGCCGAGCTGGGTATCGCTCTCGACAGGCTGGGCGCCGTGGCCGCCTTCACCACCTGGGACGCCACCTCGGGCATGACGGCGCTAGTCGACCACGCTCGCACCTTGCCGACCCCCCAACCGCTGGCAGGGTGGATCCAAACCGACGTCTTCGACGACTATTGTGTCTACCAATCGACCATCGAGATGCCTGTCTACCAGCGAGGGGAGCCCCCCTATTTGGACGACGGCGGTGGCATCACCTTCGAAGAAGGTGAACCAGTCCTCGATCGCCACGAAGAGGCCCGGCTGGTGGTGACCATCCCGCGGGCACCGATGCCGGCGGGCGGCTGGCCTACAGCCTTGATGGTGCGGACCGGCGGCGGCGGTGACCGCCCATTGGTCGACCGTGGGGTCCGAGACGAGGAGGGCGTCGTGGCACTTCCAGGCACCGGACCTGCCCTCCATTTCACTCATGCCGGCTACGCTGGCGTCACGGTGGATGGCCCCCACGGCGGCATTCGCAACATCACCAATGACGACGAACAGTTCCTCATCTTCAACATCGGCAATCCGGCCGCCATGCGGGACAACATTCGCCAGTCGGCCCTCGAACTGGCCTTGCTGGTGGACGTCCTCGACTTGCAATCCCTAGACGTGAGCGATTGCCCAGGTGGAGACAACAGCGCCACTTTCGACACCAACGCCATGACCATCATGGGCCACTCGATGGGCGCCACCATCGCACCACTGACGCTGGCCACGGAGCCACGCTACCGCGCCGCCATTCTCAGCGGCGCCGGTGGGAGCTGGATCGAAAACGTAGTCCACAAGCAGAGCCCGGTAGCGGTCCGCCCACTTGCGGAAATCCTTCTCAACTATCTGACCCATCAGCGACAGCTGCACGACCACGACCCGGTTCTGACATTGCTGCAATGGGCAGGTGAACCTGCCGACCCACCGCTCTTCGCCCGAGCGATCACTCGGGAGACCGACACGCCACGCCACGTGTTGATGCTGCAGGGTATCGTCGACACCTACATCCTGCCGCCTATCGCCAACTCGATGAGCTTGTCCTTGAGGCTCGATTTGGCTGGCGAGTCGCTCGACGCGGCTCACGCCGAGCTGAGCGAGTTCCGGCCCCTCGAAGAGCTGCTCGTCCATAGCGGAGCTGCTCAGATCGCTCTGCCCGCCAGCGGCAACTTCGCCGGCACGACCGCCGTGGTGATTCACCATGCCGAAGGCCCCATCGAAGACGGCCACGAAGTGATGTTTCAGACCGAGCCCCCCAAACACCAGTATCGCTGCTTTCTCGATTCGCTGCGCACGGGGACCCCCACCGTTCCGGTTGGCGGGGGCGAGGACTCGCCTTGCGGGCCGTAAGCCATTGACCAGTGAGCGTGGCACCCCGAGCTCCAGACCGAGACGCGCCATTGCTTTGATCCCCTCGGCCATCCAATGTCCGCTATGGTAACGACATGCCTCAGCTGCGACCTGATGCCCTGCTCGTACCGAAGGTGAGCTGGACCCAGAACGACGCCCCGAGTGCAGTGTCCTACGGCGCCTTGGTCGGCACCCGAGAGCACATCATCCTGCTGCCCCGGTCAGGCACCGAAACGGCCGGGTTCACCTTGTCGTTTCAATGGACGCCAGGAGCCGCCACCACCGACGACATCGCGCGGCTGGTCGGGGACCAGGCTTCCCCCATCGCCCAAATCGAAACGACCCTCATCCAGAGCCTGCCCGCCTGGACCAACCGCTGTGTTTTCCCGCTGGCCCAGCGGTCACGCTTCGAGATACTGAAGGGCTGGAAGCTGTGGCTCGGCGTGTCGGCGGTGGTGCAGATCGGAAGCGAGCCGGCGACGGCACTGCGGGTACCCGACAAAACCCATCTGAACGAGATGCGACAATTCTACGGCCCCTTGCTTGGCTGATCGCAGGCTCGGCCCACTCCGTGCGGTGGCATGGGGCATTGCTCGGCTCTGCCGCCAGGGAGCATACTGCTCCCATGGATCGACCAGGACGGCTCAGCTCGTTGGCCGCAATCACGCCGCTGGCGCTGCTAGTGTTGCTAGCGTCGGCACTGCTATTCTCGGCATGCAGCTCAGACGACGAGACGGTTCCGCCCGGCTCGACTGCCGATGGAGGCGCGGGGGGGAGCGGAGGCTCAGAGCCTCAAGGGGGCGCCAACGTTGCACCGCTGGCCTCCTTCGTCGCTAGCCCGCCCGGCGGCCTCGCTCCCTTGACCGTGCAGTTCGATGCCGCGGCGAGCAACGATCCAGACGGCACAATCGTCAGCTACGACTGGACCTTCGGCGATGGCGCGAATGCCGCCGGCAGTGAGATCGGCCATGGCTACAACACCCTAGGATGCCACGAAGCCACCCTGGTCGTGGAAGATGACGACGGCGCTACCGGCGAGGCCAGCCGCACCATCGTGGTAACCACCGCCGCGCCCTCAGGCGATCCGGTCGTTGAGTTCGAACAGCTCCCACTGGATGGCTCCCTGGTGCCACGGGACCTGGCGACCGACATCGGTACCGCGATGATCCGCGGTGTGCTGACCTCTCCGGGCTACCACTTCGTGGTCGCCGAGCTGCGTGATGGCGAGACGGTCACCGCCACCATCGAGGCACCGCTCTGCGAAGCGGGCGGAGCGTTCCCCTTCGAGCTCGCGGTGCCGATTCCGGCAGAGCTGGTCCAATATGACATCGACGTCCGGCTGGTCGCCGGAGATCAAGAAACGGAGCTGACCACGGTCGTGAACATCGTGGCTGGCGACGTCCTGCTGGTCCAGGGGCAGTCCAATGCCGTGGCCCAGTCGTTCGACGGAGACGCCAACGTGAGTCAGGGGCCCTTCTTGCGCTCCTTTGGCAGTCGTACCGAAGACCAGGTCACGACGGCCACCGACCTCCAATGGTATGTCGCCGAAGGCAACGTGGGCGTGGGAGCCGGTGCCGTGGGGCAATGGTCCCTCCGCATGGGACGAGTCCTCATCGACGCCCATGCCATTCCACTGGCGATTCTCAACGGCGCCCGAGGGGGCCAGCCAATCGGCTATTTTCAGCGCAACGATGGCGATCCAACCGATCTGTCCACCAACTACGGACGACTGCTGACCCGGGTGCGAGCGGCTGGTTTGGAGAACGGGATCCGCGCCATGCTGTTCTACCAAGGCGAATCGGACGGCGGGGACGCGCTTGGCCACCACGATGGCTTCATCGCACTGCACGCCGACTGGTTGGAGGACTACCTGCCGCTGGAGCAAACCTACGTCACCCAGATCCGGGTAGGCTGCGGCGGAGCCCTGCCCACCCGCGAGGTACAGCGCAGCTTCGCGGACGAGCTGCCCGCGGTGAGCGTGATGTCCACGACCGGTCTGAACGGCCACGATGGGTGCCACTTCGCCTACCAGGATGGCTACGAGGCCCTCGGTGAGCGCTACGCCGCCTTGCTCGGTCGAGACCTCTACCAAGACGCCGCCGACCCGGACATCGAAGCCCCCAACCCCCAGAGCGCCGTTTTCAGCACTGACGACGGCACCGAGATCAGCGTGCAGATGAGGGACAGCGCATCGACCTTGAACTGGGACCAGGGCGCAGAGTCAGACTTCGCTCTCGAGGGGGTGACCGTCTCGGTCGTCTCGGGGCAGACCGCTGGCTCGATGCTCGTGCTCACGCTCTCTGGCGACGGCCGCGCCGCCACCGGGCTTTCCTACGGTGGCCACTCGGGAGCGGGGCCCTGGGTCACCAACGCCACCGGTGTGGGCTTGCTCGCCTTCCACGATTTTCCGGTAGCTGAGAACTGACGCTGGTGAGACCGACGTGAGCAAAGGATCGCTGAATCCACTGTCGTGTGCTGGTTGCGGCGCACCCCTAGTCGTGGCGCGAGGGCAGCAAGTCGTCACCTGCAGCTATTGCAGGCAGAGCCACACGTTCATGCCGCCGCCGCCGCTCGAGCCCCGTGGGGCGCGCTACCGCGAGGGCGACCCGATCGCCGTGCTGTGGGGCGAATGCTGGTGGCCGGAGATCCGCAACCACTTCAGAGAGCGACGTAGCTCGAGTTCTCCAACCAGCTCGAATCGTCGAAGTACTTGAGCAGCAGGCGCCCACCGTTCAGCGTGTCGATGAGCGCCTCGGAGACCGCGGGATCGACGGCCGGGCAGCCCCAGCTTCTACCGAGGTAACCGTGAGCGTCCACGTAGCTCTGGGTCGCGTAATCGGCTTTGTGCACCACGATGGCTCGGTCGCGGTCGTTGTCGTTGAAGCCGGGCTCGAGGCCGTCGAGCCGCACCGAGTAGCCGTTGGCCCCCCAGTAGGTTTCGGCGACTCGCACCAGGCCGACCGAGCTTTGGTGGGAGTCCTCGACGTTGCTCAGGCTGGCGACCATGGCGATGTCGTTCGGATCCTTAGAGCCTTCGCCGTGGGTCACCCGCTCGGCGTAGAGCATCTCGCCACGCCGCAGATCGAGCACGAAAAACCGCGGATCGGTCGACGGCACGCGGTAGTCGATGATGCCGTACTCGAGCTCTTCGGTGTCGCCGGAGCCCCAGCCCTCGGCGAAGGCCCGCAGCCCGGCACCGAGCGCTGAGGGATAGAGGCCCAGCGACAGGTGAGCATCGGCCGTAGTGAGCGCGATGGTCAGCTGGTAGCTGCCCTCGTGGCTCGTCCCCGTACTGTCGCCCCAACTGTCCACGACGATCCAGTAACGGCCGGGTTTGAGGAGCGCCGCAGCATCCCAGTTGCCTCGGTCGATGCAGGTGCCCTGGTCGAGCGTGTCGAGAATGTGGACGTCGACGTCCACCCCGGCACCCAACCCCTCGAGGCTGGCCACCAGCAGTCCCTCGGTCGCGAGATCCACGCGGTAGACCTGCTCGGGCCCGGGCTCACTCGTCTCGGGAGCGCAGCTGTAGCCATCAAAAACGGCACCGCTGCCGGCCGTGGTGTTCGCGTCGGTGAAGGGCAGGCTGTCCACGCAGGTCACGCCGACGGGGCATTCGGCATCCGTCTCCGTCCCATAGAGCGAGTCGGAGCCCCAACCTTGGTCGTCTTCTCCCACCGAGCAGCCGAGCAGGCCAACCGATGCCACCACTGCGATCTTCGTGAACAGGCGAATCATCCACTCTCCAACAGCTGGTTCTGCCGTACGGACCTCCTGGGGATGCAATGCTCATGCCCGGCGCTTCGGATGCAGATGGCTGACAGCAACGCGGCGCGGCACGGTCAGCTCAACGCGCCTCGATTCGACGACAACCATCCGTTATCAAAGACATATTCAACTAGGCTCGGCGCCTGCGAAGGACGCCATACCGGCCCATGGACCACCGTCCCGAGCGTTAGCAGGGCGCAGGCGTCGTCTTCGATGGTCAATGTAGGACCAAGTGGGTGAACGCTGCTCCACCCACGTGTGGCTGCCGCTGGGCGCCAGGCCACCAAGTCTAGAACAGGTGACCGTCCGGGCATTCGGCCAGCCCTTGTTTGGTGCCCCGCTTCACCGCGTCGAACCACGATGCGGGTAAGACCCAGCGAAGGAACGTGTGCTCAGCAGCCATCGGTTGGAGCTCCGTTCTGGTCCCGTCCCAGAGCCACTCAGCGGGGATCAGACTTGATCAGCTGGCCGCTCACGA
>JAUVCD010000563.1 GCA_030590865.1 Myxococcales bacterium
ACACCGGCCAGGACGTGCACGCCCGCACCGCCATGGAGATCTTCGGCGTGGCGGCCGATGAGGTCACGCCCACCATGCGCTCTCAGAGCAAGACGGTGAACTTCGGGGTCATCTACGGAATGGGCTCGGTAGCGCTGGCCAAGCGCCTCGGCATCACCCGCAAAGAGGCCAAGAGCTTCATCGAGGCCTATTTCGACCGCTACCGTGGCGTCCAAGAGTTCATGGACCGCTGTCTCGCCCAAGCCAAGGACGAGAAGAGCGTCCGCACCTTGCTCGGGCGGCGCCGTCTGTTGCCCGATCTGGAAAGCTCACACCACGGCAAGCGGGCCTATGCCGAACGCATCGCCCAGAACACGCCCATCCAGGGAAGCGCAGCCGATCTGCTCAAGCTCGCCATGGTCAAGCTCGCCGATCCGATCGTGCCCGGCGCACGGATGGTGCTGACCGTTCACGATGAGCTGGTCTTCGAGATCCCGGCTGACCAAATCGAAGTCGCCATCCAGAGGACCAAGACCGCGATGGAATCCATCATCGAGCTCGATGTCCCGCTGGTCGTGGACGTAGGCTGGGGCCCCCACTGGGCCGCCGCTCACTAGGCGCGCAGCCCGCATCTTCGCGCCCCGTTGGGCCGCTTGCTTGGCTGGAGACCTTTCTGGGCACAGTCCCTGGCACGTCGCGGCGGCTGCCCACCTCAGCGGTTGGTGGCACCGAGGCGTGGTATGATTCTTCGCTCGTGATTGGCAGGACACTCGGCAGCTACAAGGTCCTCTCACAGCTCGGGGCTGGGGGAATGGGCGTGGTCTATGCGGCCGAGCACGAGCTGATTGGACGTAAGGCGGCGGTCAAGCTGCTCTTGCCCGAGCTGAGCAGTAACAAGCAGGTCGTCGACCGCTTCTTCAACGAAGCGCGAGCGGCGACGCTGATCAAACACCCCGGCGTCGTCGACATCTTCGACTTTGGCTACACCGAAGAGGGCAACGCCTACATCATCATGGAGTTTCTGGAGGGCGAGAGCCTCAGCGATCGGATCGCTGGGGGCCGTCTGCCAGACTCGGAAGTCATCCGCATCACCCGCCAGGTGGCCTCCACCCTGGGCGCAGTGCACGAGACGGAGATCATCCATCGAGATCTCAAGCCAGATAACATTTTCCTGGTCGCAGACAGCGAGGTCGCCGGCGGCGAGCGGACCAAGGTGCTCGACTTCGGCATCGCCAAGCTAGCCGACCACCAGACCGCTGGGGCGAGCAAGACGCAAACCGGGCAGGTCATGGGTAGCCCGCTCTACATGTCTCCCGAACAATGCCGCGGCGCCGGCGCGGTGGACGCCCGGGCCGACATCTATTCGCTGGGCTGCATCATGTACGAGATGGCCTGCGGCCAGCCGGTATTCGACGGCGAGGGCGTCGGCGAAGTGCTTGCCAAGCAGATCTACGAAGAGCCGGTCGCGCCGCGGCAACTCTGCGACGAGATATCCACCGAGCTCGAAGCGATCATCGTGAAGGCCTTGGCCAAAGACGCGGGGCATCGTTTCGCAACGATGGGTGAGCTGGTCACGGCGCTCGACGCCACCAGCGAATTGCGCAAGGTGACCGGCGGCGGAACGCAGGTCGTCTCCGAGCAAGAGGCGAGCACGGCTCGGGAAGCGGCCGAGGCGCCCAGCGGCGCGGTGACCACCGGTGAGCAGGCCACCGATGGGGAGGCGCCCTCCGCCGCAGCACCCACGGGTAAGCGGGCCACCGGGGCCGATTCGAGCAACCCCTCGCGCGCGGGGCTGACCACCCTCGGTCAAGCCGCCACGCAGCTGACCGATCCTGACGCCTACGCGGTGCCAGAGTCCGCGCCCCGCCGCTGGCCGGTGATCGCGGCCGCCATTGGACTGCTGGCCGTGGGCGGAGCGGCCTTCGGTTTGAGTCGTGGGTCCGCCGATGTCGATACGCCGGTCACCGCCGCCAGCGAGGCCCCGGTGACGCAGACGGCCACCGCCGAGCTGACCGCAGAGCCGACCGCGGCGCCTGCGAGCTCGATTCAGGCGCCAGCAGAGCAGGTCGTGATCGAGATCGACTCGGAGCCCAGCGGTGCTGAGATATTTCGCGTCTCCGACGGGGTGCGCCTGGGACAGACCCCCTTCGAAAAACGCTTCGACCGTGATGACGGCAAGCTCGCCGTCATCCTCAAGCTCGCCGGCCATCGTGACGAGAAGCTCGTGGTGCCCCTCGAGCAGGATCACAAGAGCCGCTCGAAGCTGACCAAGCTGGTCGGCGCGGTACCGCGCCCGACCCCGCCCAAGCCGCCGACGCCACCGACCGCCACGGCCAAGCCGCCAGGTCCCAAACCCAAGCCGACGAAGGACAAAGAGTGGGGAGCATACGTAGATCCATTGGATGGCTGATCGTCGTCGCAGCAGTCCTCAGCTCATTGTTGGTGCCTGGTAGGGCGGTCGCCCAGAGCGAAGCGGCCAAACAGAAGGCCCGGGCTCACATGCAGCAGGCCACGGCTTACCTAAAGGCCAAGGCCTACGACAAAGTCGTGGAGGAATACCAGGCGGCCTACCGGGCTGTCCCCCGGCCTGGCTTCTTGTTCAACATCGGGCTCACCTACGAGCAGGCGGGTGACAAGCCCAAAGCCCTCGACCACTACCGCCGCTACCTGAAGCTGGAGCCCAATGGCAAAGCCAGCGCCGAGGCGCGCGCCCGCGCCACGGCGCTCGAGCGGGAGCTTGCCGAGGACAAAGAGGCCGCCGCTGAGGCCGAGCGGGCCAAGGCCGAGGCCGAGAAGCACCGGCTAGTGGCGGAAGGACACGTCGCGACCGCCAACCAACACCGGGAAGCCAAAGAGTGGGCCAAAGCCCGCGAAGAGCTGACCGCCGCTTTTACTGAGCACCCCGACCCGGACTACCTCTACCAGCTCGCCGAAGTGTACCGCCTCGAAGAGGACCTGCCGAAGGCAGTCGTCGAATACGAGCGCTACCGAGAGCTGGCGCCAACCGGCCCCCACGGCGCCGACGCGCTGGAGAAGATCGGCGCATTGAACCAGCAGCTCGCACCCACTCCGCCACCGGAGACGACTGGACCGCCGCCGCCCGTCGCCCCCACAGCCCAGCCAGTGGCACCGCCCCCCCAACCGCCCGCCCCGCCGCCTGATGCGGCGGAAGAGGAAGACGGCATTGGCTGGTGGTGGGTCGGCATTGGCGCGGCCATCATTGCCGGCGGCATCGTTGCTGACCATGCCCCCTCGGAGGCAAAGAATGGCGAGCTCGACGGGCTCGACTTCTTGCCCCTAGGTCTTTACGGCGTTGGCGGAACCTTCATGGCCATTGGGGTATTTTAATGGCTGGCTACTTCAAAGCACCGTTATGGCTTTGCGCTGGCGCGCTACTGCTGTCGACTTGCGCCCTCATCGACGCCGCGATTGGTCAAGACCCACCAGTCCTGGATCCTGTAACAGGCGGGGGTGGCAATGGCGGCAGCGGGGGCGGCAGCGGGGGCGGCACCGCGGGCGGCATAGTGGGCATGCAGGCGTGTTTCGACACCAACGATGGTCGACTCTGCTATCGAGATCCGCAGCTCGTACCGCTGGAGGGAATGCAGCCTAATCGAGTGCACATTGCTGACTTCAGCGGCGATAGTCGGCTCGATGTCGTGGTAACAGGCGCCGGAGTTGCGATGCTCAGGAACATCGACAACCAAGGGCTCGAGTTTGAGCGCAACTATGGCCCAGCCGAGACGGTCTCAGCGCTCGCAGTCGGTGACATCGGCGGTTCAGCTCTCGCGGACCTTGCCATCGCTTACTCGAATGGCACGATCCATGTCGAGGTCATGAGCGGAGGCTTCAGCAGCGACCCGCAAACCTACTCAGACCTGGAGATTTTCGACCCACTCGTCGACCTCGCTATCCTTGATATCGACAGTGCCCACCGACCGGACCTCGTTGGCATTCAAGAGGGCGGCCAGCTAGCGCTCATCACTTTCGACACGGACAACAACCTGCAGAATTGGTTGTTCTTTCCGGCAGCGGGCGAGGGGCCTCATGCGCTGGTCGCCGGCGAATTCGGGCCTGGGCCGGAGGGTGACTTCGCCTATGCCTCGGGGTACCAAGTCTACGACTACGAGCGATCGACTATCCTGGGTGGCCCAGGCTGTGGCAACACAGGGGGTGCAGGGGGTGCAGGGGGTGCAGGGGGTGCGGGCGGCGCGGGGGAGGCCGAGCCGGCCTTTGCCTGCTCGTTCAACCACCAGCCACAATTCGTGGTCGATGCACTCTTGAGGGTCGACAGAACGGACGCGGGGGCAGGGGAAAGCGACTGGATTGCTGTCATCGGCTCTCAGAACAACACCGGCGATGAGGTCCTCCACGCTTGGAACGTGAGTGTAGGTGTCGAATACGTGGCCAGCATGGACCATATCGGCACCTTCAAGACCACCGGTGCAGCCGTCGGGAACCTCAGCGCGGGAAACGACGGAAACTACAGCTTCGCTCTCATCAGTAACCTGCCTGATGTGCCGTGCCCCGTCCTGCTGATGCCAAACAGTCACGCTGGATCGAATAACGTGGTGCCACTGCCCACCGCCGGCGGCCCACCGTCGGACGTGGCGTTGGGCGACCTCAACGGCGACGGCATCGACGACATCGTGTTGGCGCTGGCAGAATCGAGCGAGGTCAGCGTCATCCTCTCCTATGTGGTCCCAGGCGGCGACGAACGCTGACAGTCCCCCTGGACACCCCTCCCAGCGCCGACTAGCAATTTCCAGACTGAACCCACCCCAAGCGCGGCAGCATCCCCCCGTCCCGCTACCGCCCCGAGACAACGGAGGTCCGGCCGTGAGCAAGTCCCTGAAAGAGCTGCAACCGAGCGCGCTGTGGCGTCACTTCGATGCCCTGGTTCGCATTCCGCGAGCCTCCAAGAAGGAAGACGCCGTCTGCGATCACGTCCGTCAGTGGGCCAAAGCCAAGGGCTTCGACTCGCGGACCGACGAGGCGGGCTCGGTGGTCGTCTCGGTGCCGGCAACCAAGGGCCACGAGCAGGCTGCGATGCTGGTCATCCAAGGCCACCTCGACATCGTCTGTGAGAAGCACTCGGATGTGGAGTTCGATTTTGACACCCAGCCCATCGACGCCTTGGTGGACGGCGATTGGGTCCACGCCAGGGGGACGACTTTGGGCGCCGACAACGGCATTGGGGTGGCGGCGGCGATGGCCGCGGCGGACGACGAGTCGGTGGTCCACGGACCGCTGGAGCTCTTGCTCACCATCGACGAAGAGACCGGCATGACCGGTGCCAAAGGCCTGAAGGCCGACTTCATCACCGGGCGTCGGATGCTCAATCTGGACTCGGAGGAGGACGGCGCGCTCTTCGTCGGTTGTTCGGGCGGCGCCAACTGCGAGGTGCACCTGCCCATCACGCGCTGCCCCGCTCCGAGTGGCGCCACTTATTTCGATCTGCAGGTCGCCGGACTGAAAGGCGGACACTCGGGCCTGGACATCCACCAGAATCGCGGCAATGCCCTCAAGCTTCTGGTCACGGCGCTGCACGCCATGAGCCGTGCCTTACCTGACGGAACACTCGCCCTGGCCACCCTGTCTGCAGGAGACAAGCCGAACGCCATCCCCCGAGAGGCCACCGCCACGGTGTGGATCGAACCGGCCAGCACGGCCAAAGCAAAGGCGGCGCTCGACGGCGTGCTGAAAGCGGCCCGACAACATTTCGGACCGGTGGCCCCCGAGCTGTCGATCGCGCTGACCCAGAGTGCCGCGCCGGCGACCGGTGAGGCCCTCGACCGCTCATCTTTCGATCGAGTCATCAACCTGGTGCTCGCGATACCTGACGGCGTCTGCGCCATGAGCCGTGATCTGCCGGGGCTGGTCGAAACGTCCAGCAATCTGGCCACCGCACGGACGACGGCCGACAAGGTGAGCTTCGTCACCTCCAGCCGTTCGTCGGTGAACGCTGCGCTGGACCAGGTCAGAGAGCAAATCCTCGCCTGCGTCACCCTGGCCGGCGGCGAAACAGATCTGCAACCCGGTTATCCGGGCTGGCAGCCCAACATGAGCTCACCACTGCTCGGCGCCGCCAAAGAGGTGTTTGCCGAAGTCTTTGGCACCGATGCCAAGATCACTGCGATTCACGCCGGTCTCGAGTGCGGCCTCATCGGCGAGCGCATCGCTGACATGGACATGTTGTCCTTCGGCCCGGAGATCGAAAACGCCCACAGCCCGGACGAGCGGGTCAACATCCCGTCGACGGCCCGTTTCTGGACGCTGCTGAAGGCGCTGCTCGAACGACTGGCGGCGTGATCCGGCGTGCCCCCGCCTCCGGGGGCACCGCACCCAACAACCCCCGCGAGCGACGGCGCTGCAACAACCCAACCGCAGCCGCCAAATGCGGGGCTCCACGACTAGCGACAGGGGCTGAGCTCAGCCCTTCTGCGCGCGGTACAGATAGGCGGCCAGCCGAGACT
>JAUVCD010000899.1 GCA_030590865.1 Myxococcales bacterium
GACGCGGTCCATCAGTGCATCGCCGCCAACTGTGGTGGTCCGTGCGGCTAACATCTTGATCAGTTGCTCAGCTTGAAGAGCATGGCGCCGATGCGCCTGAGCTTGTCTTGTTGTTCGACGCGGCCTGAGAGCGAGACGCAGTCGAGCACCGCACAGCATTCGCCGGCTGACCCGAGCGCCGTCAAGAGGTTGCTCTTGCCCACCACGGTCCCCTTCTTGGAGCACCCTTCGGCGATGTTGCACACCACCGAGTCAGACGCCCGCAGCCCTTGGTCGCGCAAGTGAGCACGACCTGCGCTCGTCCCGAGATTCGAGTGAAACGAGAAACGAGAGCCGAGAGCCGAGAGATCCGAGAGTCGAGCTTGTCGAGCCCCGAGACTCGAGAGCTCGGAAGCGTGAGGGAAGCGGGGTCGTTCGGGGGGTCGAGCGCGTGGGGGAAGGGGGCGCGGTAACCCGAACGCGAATTTGAGCACCCCGCGACAGTAAGAAGTATCCCTACCAACCACCGATCAAGGCTGCGGCTACTCCTCGGCGGCGCCGCAGACCATCTCCACCTCGAACTCGCGACCTGACCAACCCACCACCTGGGCCACGTTCGAGCCGTCGAACTCGACGGTGATGCGGCGATCTCGCCAGCGGCCTTGCCAGTGGGCGTCGACGAAGCCCGCTGACGGACAAGCATCGGGGCAAATGGCCAGCGTCTCGATGTCGATGCCGTAGTCGTACTCGCCGATGTGGCCTTCCGCCGTGCCATCGATGGCCAGGCAGCTAGTTGGGTGGTCGACGAGCACCTGCAGCTCTGAGCGCTGCTCGATCTCTCGGCCCCGGCGGGTGGTGCCAATCCAGTGGGCGTTCCAGGCCACATCGCGGGCGCCGTCGAGCACCTCGATGTCCGCAGTGGCCTCGTAGATGAGCTCGCGGCCGTTGGCCGTCAGGTCACCGCTGTCGACGATCTCGGCTCGGAGCAAACACTCACCAGTGACCTCCAAGGCGGCGTCGAGGCCGCCATAGAGCTCGACGCGACCGAAGATGCCGGTGCACCCATCAAACTCGACGTGCATATCCGCGCCTTCGGCGACCTTGGCAGCACACCCGCTAGGATAGAGGCCGACCGAAGGACGATCCGCCGCTTCTGCCGCTGCATCCTCGGCACTGAGGTTACAGTCCTCGCTCAAACCCTCGGCGATCTCGCGGCCCGCCGTTTGCTTCTTCGGCGTCTCGAGCGCCGAGGTGACCACGGCGGTGGCAAACTCCTTTTCGACGTCGAGAGCGCAGCCTGTCAGGCTGGCAGTGGCGATGATGGCGATGGAACAGAACGTGGTCTTCGACATGGAACCTCCCTGAGCGCGTGCAACGCCCACCAGAAAGAGCACGGCACATGCCACCCCCGAGACGCCCGAATTCCGCGCACTTGAGACCGAGCTGTGAACCTCGATTCACGGCTCGGGGGTAATCCCGCAAGCGGCGGCGCGTCACCCCCGACGCCGCCGCTGCAGCCTGGAGCAGTGCGCTGAGGCAGTGCGACCGCTTCTACTTGGTCGGGGCCGGTTTCTTGGCACTGTCATCAGCGGCGCTGATCGCGAAGGCCACCGGCTGTTTGCTGGCATCGGTTGCGAGCTCGACAACCTGCACGTAGGCCTCGTTCCAGGGCACCTCCGCCAGGAGAGACAGAGTGGTGACCGGAATCGAATCGGGAGGCGCCAACTGGAGCGTCACACCCGAGGTGGGCTTGCTGTTCCCGAAAATCGTCCAGTGAAGCGCCATGACCGAGGCATCATCGGCGGCGCATGCGCAGGCGCCGATAGCGGCCGGCAGCTCATCGAGAATGACCTGTTTGATGTCCGCAACTTCATGGACGCCCATTTGGGCGATCACCCTGAGCGCTTCCTGACAGTCCTGATAGACGTAAGCCATGAGCTCGGCGGCAATCTGTTGGCGCCGAGCCTTGCTGGCCTTGGCCAGCCGCGCCAAATCGGCGTCGATAGCCGAAGGGGGCGGTCCAGGCACCGACCGTTCTGGATCCACGAAGAGCAAGGTCAGCTGCACGATCCCAGCGGCCGCAGCCTCTCGAGCCACGTGGGTCACCTGGGACCACGGCACCTCGGCATTGATGGCCACATAGCTTCGCGGCGCCTGAATGAACGGCGACAGGGGCATCATGCTGCGACGCAGATTGATCAGCTTGGCCAGCTCGGTCTGGAGCCCTGAGGGCATGTCGACAGGGACACCGTCGAGGAGGACAGAAGACGAGGTGACATGGACGACCGGGGCCGGCTCGTCCAACGCGGGCCCTTTGCGCTTGACCAGGTGGGTGCCTTCGTCGAGCAGCGACATAGCCAAAGGCAAACCGGCCGCCTCGATCGCCTTGAGCCAGTCTTGGAGGCTGGCCACCTGCTCGCGACAGGCGTTGCCGATGTCCTGTGGCTCATCTGGTGAACCGCTGTCGACCGTCGCGGTGGCAACCGCGCCAGCGGAGGGACTGCCGGTAAGCGGACCGTCGGCAGCCGGATTGCCGCCGGCGCAGCTCGCCAGCGACACGACCGCCCCAAGCGCAACGAGAAGCGATGCGCCTTTCATCACCATTTACAGCTAGCCGAGACGAGGTGGCGCCGCACCCCTTTAGACCTCCAAAGCGACCGAAGGGAGACAACCGTATCGGGGCGAGGCTCCGCTTGCCTGCTGCCGCAGCAGCGCTACCACGAGCTATGTCCAGCTGGCCTGCCCGTCAGAGGCCCACCGGACGACGGTCGACAAGCCATGGAAAACCGCTGCTTCCGCTACCCTTCCACTATGCTGCCGCCAGTCACAGACTGTGTGCACCATCATCATCCTCAACCACGTGGCGGCCGATCTGCCGCTCGTCATTGCCGCTAACCGCGATGAGATCTATGCGCGCTCCGCCACGGGCCCACAGGTCATTCAGCAACGGGCGGGACCCACACCGCAAGCCATTGGCGGCGTCGACGAGGCGCTCGGTGGGACCTGGATGGGGGCCACCGAGGATGGCCTTTTCGTGGGGCTGACCAACCAGCGCACCTTCCAGCCGCCCAACCGCGAGCTGCGTTCTCGTGGCCAGGTGGTCAGCCAGGCG
>JAUVCD010000081.1 GCA_030590865.1 Myxococcales bacterium
AATGTGTCGAGCGGGCCGACGACCATCAACCTGATCAAGCTGCGCATCGGAGCTGATGGGCGCCTTCACGGGGTGTTCAACCAGGCCTTCCGCATCATGTACGCCGTGACCGATGGCTCAGGGGCTTGGCTGCCTGCCAAGCCAGTGTCCCCGGAGGTGGTGACCGACGCGCTCTACGGCAACGAGCCGTCTCTGGATGTGGATGCTGCAGGAGTAGCCCACATCGTCTGGTCTCAATCCGATTGTCCGTTCAACGCTGGCGGAAACGGTGCGGAATGCGAGTTCGGCTCGGTGTGGTACCTCCCGACCCGCTATGACGAGCTGCCCTGACCGGTGTTCCTCTGGTGGCCGGACCGACGAGGCGTCGACGATGGCTAACGGGTCCCTTTTGTCGTCCGACGCGGCGCCCTGTCCGGCTAGCTCAATTCCAACGGAGTGGTGCGACGTAGCGCCCCTGCTTGAACTCGTCGAACACGTGGTTGATGATCGGGTGGGTGATCGGCAGACCGATGGTATCGAGCTCTAGGTTCTGCTCGGCCACGTAGGTCTGATGGGTCTGATCGTGGACCGCCACGTGGTACCAGGGCCGGTCTCTCGGGGGCTGGCTCTTGGCCACCTTGTGGTACCACTCTTCGGTGCCTTGAAAGCCGGGATCGATGCTGAGAATGACGCCTCGGTAGTCGAACAGCCGGTGGTGGATGAGCTGTCCGACAGCGAATTGGGCTTCGCTAATCAATGGTTTGCGTTTGGGTCTTTCGTTGCTCATGTCAGCGCACCTGGTCACATTTGGCGGCGAGGATGAAGTCGCTCTCGCTCAGTCCGTCGATCTTGTGGGTCCACAGATCGATGCTCACTTTGCCCCACGACAGCAGCAGGTCGGGGTGATGTCCCTCTTGCTCAGCCACCTGGCCAACTCGGTTCAGGAAGTCGAGCGCGGTGGCGAAGTCGTCGAACTCGTAGCTCTTGGTGAGGTGGTGTCCCGTCTCGACGCTCCAGCCCGACAGCTGATCGAGCAGCGGTTCGAGCTGCTCGCGGGTCAGTGGGGGGACGCCGCCGCGGCAGGGCACGCAAGACTTCGACGCCAGCTCACATTGCTGGCTGCTTGGGGAGGCCATGGGGGCAACTTGGTGCCCCAATTGGCGGTGTCAAGGGCAGCGGCCCGAGCGGGGCGGTAGCGGCAACCCTCGATCCTCGCGCTTCACGGGTCGAGCTCGAGGGCCCGCCACAGATACCAGCTGGCCACCGTGCGGTAGGGGCGCCAGCGCTCCCCGTAAGCTTCGAGCTCGGTCGGCGAGGGCGGCGTGGCATTTCCCTTCATCCGGGCGAAGCCTTTGCGTAGACCCCAATCGCCGGTGGCCAGCACGTCTGGGCGGCCGAGCTGGAAGATGAGCAGCATCTCGGCGGTCCATCGGCCGATGCCACGCACGGTGGTGAGTGCCGCGACGACGGCCTCGTCATCCATGCGGCGGATCTTGCGAAGGTCAGGAACCTGGCCGGCGATAGTCTTGTGAGCCAGATCGTGGAGTGCTGCTGATTTCGAGCGGGACAGACCAGCCGAGCGCAGCGTGGCGTCGGTGACGGCTGCGATGTCCTCGGGATGCAACGCGCGCCGGCCGGGAAAAAGCGCGAGCACCCTCCTGAAGATGGTGCCCGCGGCCTTGTTGGTCAGCTGTTGGTAGACGATGGCCTCGCCGAGGGCCGCGAAGGCGCTTTGAGGTCCCTTCAGCTTCAACTTGAACGGCCCCACTCGCTTCATCAAAGCAGCCAGCTGGGGATCCGCTCGGCGCAAAGCTCGCTGGGCCCGCGCACCATCGAAGGGCAGCGGCCCATCGCCGGCGAACAGCGGTTGACCCGAGGCGGGCTTAGGCAGGCCCGCACGGCCCTTCAGTGTCGGCGGGACGGCGACGCCCTCGATAGATAGCAGCCGGGCCTTCGTTGCCGTGCCACCGTGGGCGGAAAACCCGCCCAGACCGCCATCAGCAGCCAGCACTCGGTGGCAGGGCACCACCAAGGGCCAGGGGTTGCGAGCCATCGCTCCACCCACGGCCTGGGCAGCGCCTGGTGAGCCAATCTGTGCGGCGAGCTGCCCGTAGGACAGGGTGCTGCCGGCTTCGACCTGGCGCAGAGCGTCGTAGACTCGCCGAGCGAAAGGCGGAACGCTGCTCATGTCCAGCTTGGTCGCGCCAAAATCGGCCGTCTTCCCGCCCAGGTGCTGCTTGACGAGTCGAATGGCTCGGCCAATCGGCGCCGGTGGTTTGGGTTCATGCAGGGCGCCGAGGTGCTCGCGCAGTCGGCCGCGAAGCCGGGCCCGACTCGCCTCGGGAAGCTGAACCCAGGTGAGACCCTGGTCACTCCACGCGACGGCACAGGTGCCTATCGCCGTGTCGAAGAGCGTGCACGCCGTTGCTTCACTCGGGTTGCCTCGCTTCTTCGTGGCCATGGGCTGATGATAGGGGCCTGCCCCACGCCTGTCAGCGAAGCGATCCGAAACCGCTCCCTCGCAGGTCAGTCACGCCGCAGACAGCGGAAACAGCAGCGAATGGGAAGCGCCCGTATCGGCGCGAAAGCAGCGCTATCCACTTGGAAGTAACGCTCGAGAAGCGCGCGCATCTCAGTGATGGACCAGACGTGCAGATGAAAATCGTCGCCACCCCAGTCGCTCCGAGAAAAGAGCGGTAGTCGGGACAGGCCGCTGCGCCGCAGTAGGGCCTTGGCGCCGTTGATGAGACGGTCATTGGGAAAGGTGACGACCAGCCCGCCGGCGGGGCGCAATAGGCGTTGCATCTCAGCCAGGATGGCCTCGGGCTCGACCACGTGCTCGAGCACTTCGGTACAGATGATGGCATCGAAGCTCTGGTCGCCGAACGAGTGGTCGGCGAGCTCCCCTTTGAGCAGCGTCGCCTTGAGCCCGGCCAGGTTGCGCTTTGCCTTCTCGAGCATCACCCCAGAGACATCGACGCCGGTCAGCTCCGAATCGGGAAAGAGCCGCAGCACGTGACCCCCCCCACAGCCGACTTCGAGGATTCGGTGGTGGGCCCGATCGGTCACCAGTTGGTGGATCAGCCGCAGCCGCCGCCCTTCGATGAGCCGCACAGGTAGGCTCGACCGGCCGTAGTAGTCATCAATGTCGTGGGTCCTAGCCAGCTCATCATTGAAGGCTTCGACATCGTCGATTGCGACCTTGCGGTGGCTTGTCATTCGTCGCCTCGAGAGGGCTCATGAGGCGGTAGAGCACCCAGCAGCCGCGGCCAGCTGCGTGGTGGCACGAAGCGGCGAGTTGGCTCTGGTCCATCCTGCCGCTGCTTCAGACCTTGTAGATCGCTGGTTCGCAAGAGGCGGGCTGAGAGGGCTCGGGCAATGGTCGGGATCTGCTCGGGATCGAGGCCCATGGCGCGGGTCGCCACCCAGTCGACCAGGCAAGGATCGAACCCGCCGATCAGCAGCCCACTCGCAACCGGAGTGGCGCCCAGCGGTCCCTCTCCCTCACCGGCCAAGATGCCGTCGACGATGCTCAGGCAGCGGCGCTGTGGCTCTGCCTGCATGCGTCCGTCCTTGCTGGCGTAGAGCAGCACCCGATTCAGATCGAGGATGGTACGCCACAGGGTATCGTTGCCCTCCCAGCTGCCATCGGCCACTGCTGGCGGCCGTCCGATGCGAGGTGCTCGCGCGACTAGCGAGTGGTCACCTGGCAAGGGCAAGCGGCTGAGTCGGTGTTCCAGCTGGTCGGCCCAAGTCTGGGGGCGATCGAACTCGTCGCCGCCCATCGACGGATCGCCGGCGCTGAAGTGGGGCAACCAGTACTTCTCGCTGGTCAGCCCGATGACGCTCTTGAGCGACAAGGTCACCCCGGTCTTCTTGTGAGTCTTGAGCTTGGGCAAGTTGATGATGACGTCGGCGTCGAGGACCGTCTGGCCGAAGCTGTACTCGTGGCGCTGCTCGGTGTGGTGGGGCAGCGGCGTGCGATAGTGACTGCGGTGGAAGCGCAGTCCGGCGAGGGAAGGGGCGTCGGCCAGGCTGAAGAAGCTGTCGCGGCCCACATCGATGACCCGATAGCCTCGCGGATCGCCGCTCAGCGGCCTGCGGATCAGCAGGCCGAGGTTGAGTGACCGGCCCAGGCGCTGCACGTCGTCCAAGGCGAAGTGGGGCGCCACGCGGAAGGTGCGCAGATCGACGAAGCGCACCGGGTGTCCTTGGCCGCGCAGGTGATCGACGACTCGATAGATGCCGAGCGGCTGGGCGACCCGCTCGATCTCACAACCTTCTACCGGGCAATCGACCACCGTCACTTGGCCCCGCGGGCCGGCGGCGCGCAGCGCATAGTCGAGGATGGGGCGCAGTACCGAGCCATGGGTGCTGGACGCGCTCAGCTCCGCGCCTTCGATTCGCTCGTGGAGGTTCTTCGAGGCCACCAGGTTTGGCTTGATGGCCACCTGGTTGCCCGGCTCGATGATGTCGCCGAGCGGGTTCCACGCGGGGCTTCCCGCCCGCGCCGCGTCGAGGCCCAGGCTCCGGAAGAGCGCCTCGACGGCCTCGTACACCGGATTTGGCGGGTCGAAGGGCGGGGCTTCGTGGTAGCCGAGGCCTGGCCGCGAGACCGTCGCCACTGGCGTAGAGGGGAGCGCTGGGCTCATCCGCTCGGGTTCCCTGGTCGTACGATCACCGGTGCGGCGTCCCCTTGGAAGTCGACGCCGAGCTGGGACATGCTGGGGACTCGTTTGCCTGTGGGGATCAGCTCCACGTCAGCGACCTGCTCGACGTCGATGTGCAAGTCTTGGCCCAGGTGGTGGTGCAGTGTCGCCAGGACCTCGTCGAGCACGCTCGTCGAGTAGCGTCCGCCCTTCACCAGGCGGAGCGTAATGGCGCCTCGTCGCCGCTGGATCACCTGGTAGCGCTTGATGGCATGGGCCAGGTCCTTGAAGTAATGGGAGAAGAACGTGCCTGGCAGATAGCGGCCATCGGTGCCCTGAATGATGGACTGGATGCGTCCCTCGATGTTCCCAATCCGAGGTGCACCCCGTCCACAGGCGCAGGGCGCTGGCGCCATGGCTTCGGCCAAATCGCCGATCCGGTAGCGCAGAAATGGCATGCAGGTGTTGTTCAGGTCGGTGATGACGACCTCGCCGACTTCGCCAGGCTTGGCGGGCCGGCCTTCACGCAAGATCTCGACGATGTAGCCCTCGGCCACCACGTGGTGACCGGCGTGCTGCTCACACTCGTAGGCGATGCCCGAGAACTCGCGAGCACCATATTTGTCGAACACTCTGCAGCCAAAGGCCTCTTCGATGGTTTGGCGACTCTGAGCGGGCAACGTCTGGGCGCTCGACATGACGGCGCCGACCTTGGTGCGCACCGATCCTCCGGACCGTCGGATGTGGTGTGCGATGAAGTCGAGGGCCTCGGCGTAGCCATCCACCAGCGCCGGCTCGAGCCGTTCGATCAGCCGCACCGTCTCGTCGAGCCGGGCATCGGAGAGCTCGAAGATGGGCACGAAGTGGCGGTTAGACAGCCGGGCGTCGATCCGCTCACGCAGGGCCTGGCTGCTGCTCAAGCCGAGCGTCTGGTGCCACAGCCGCACGCTTGGATCGCCGAACGAGTATCCCGTCCATTCCAGGGCGCGCAGGGTCGCGGCCCAGCGGAACTCGAGTTGCGCTCGGTCGGCGTAGCAGACGAAGGGCTCCCCGGTCGAGCCGCTGGTGGTGATCTCCAGCACCTGGGACTTGTCGTGAGTGTCCGACATGATGTCGAAATACAGATGCTGGCGCACCTCCGCTTTGGTGAGGAAGGGGAGCTTGTGCAGGTCGTCCTGACCCCGGACGTCCTCGGGTTTGAGTTTCCGTTCCTGCATTCGCGCCCGGTAGTAGGGGACGTTGCGGTAGGCGTGACGGACCAGTCGACGGAGCTTCTCGTCTTGGAGCTCGCGCAGCGCCGCGCCATCGAGCCACTGGGTCCTACAGAGGGTCTCGTAATAGTGCTCGACGTCCCGAGTGATCATCCAGTGGCACTGGTTGAACGCGCCGAGGTAGGCGCGCCAGTACGCCTCATTGGCCGGGGAGCGGGGCTGGGATCGGTCGACGACGGGATGGCGCTGGAGAAACTGAGTCGCGGCGTCTGCAGGCGGGCTGGCGAGACGGTATTCCCAAGCCGCCTGCGCCACGTCGACCAGTGATTTGGCCGACGCCTCGAGGGCCCGGCCGTCGAGGAACGAGGTGCCCTGTTTGCGATCTTGAAACAAGGTCTCGATCTGCCGGTAGCTGTACCCCTTGGCCTGGGCCGCCACCATGACGAACGATTGCCAGTAGTGGTAGCGGCCCTGATAGCCGAGCAGATCCTCCAGCACCTCGTGGGCACACATCAGGTAGCCGCTCTTGTTGTCCCGCATCTTCATGGAGAACACGGTGTTGAGCAGCCAATTGAACCCTCGGCTGTAGTAGTAGCGAGGGCCTTTGTTGCGGCCTACGGCGCTGCGCCAGCCTTGCACGATGTCGACGCTGTGGTCGTAGAGCGCCGCTCGGAGCCTCAGCATGTCTTCAGGCTGGTATTGGAGATCGGCGTCGATGATGGCGCAGAGCTTGCCCCGGGCCACGGCGACACCGCTCCGCCAGGCTGCCGCAATCCCCTGATTGGCGTCGTGGAAGCAGCCCACGACGACGGCCGGTGCCTGGTCCATCTGCCTTCGGATCGCAGCAGCCGTCCCATCGTCGGAACCGTCATCGACGAGGATCAGCTCCCCAACGAGCTCGCCGACCTCGAACACCTTGAGCACTCGCTCGCAGAGCTCGGGGATGTTCCCCTCTTCATTGAGGCAGGGCACGATCACCGATAGCTCGACCGGATCCCCAAGGCCCTCCCGCGGTTGTTCGGCAGCGCTCATGTTTGCCTCGAAGCCTACAACATCGCTGCTATTCTGCGAGTCTCATGAGTGGCGCGACAAACGAACGGCACGGGAGCCCATGGAAAGACGGCATCGGCCTGTGGCTGGCTGCCGCGCTGGCGGTGCTCGCCAGCGGCTGTTTGCAGGGGCCCTACCTGCTGCAAGCGGTCTACGGGCAGGACGAGCTGTCCTACCGAGCGCGCCCCATTGCCGACGTGCTGCGCGACGAGAGCACCCCCGAGTCGACCCGCCGGATGCTGGCGCTGGTCGAGGACATCAAGCGCTTTGGCGTGAGTCGGGGTCTCGAGCCCACGGGCAACTATCGAGAGTACGTCGATCTGGGACAAGCGGCTCCAGTGTGGAACGTGAGCGCCTCTTTGCCCCTCCGTTTCGAGCCTGTCACCTGGACCTTCCCAGTGGTCGGGAGCGTCCCTTACCTCGGGTGGTTCAACAAGCGGGACGCCCTGGCCATGGCGTCCCGTCTCCGTGCCCAGGGTTACGACGTCGATCTGCGTCCGGTGCGCGCCTACTCGACCCTCGGTTGGTTCGACGATCCGGTGCTCTCTTCGATGATCCGCCCGCGCCCGAGTGCGGTGGGCGATTTGGTCAACGTGGTGCTCCACGAGTCGGTGCACGTGACTCACTACGTGGCCTATCAGTCCTTCTTCAACGAGAGCCTCGCCAACTTCGTCGCCAATGAGCTGACCATCGAATACCTGCGCGATGAGCTAGCGCTCGACCGATGGCAACTGTTGGCCTACCGAGAGGCGAGCGCCCGCCGCGAGCTGCGGGCTCGTCGATTTCACGAGACCTATCAGCGGCTCGACAAGCTCTACTCCTCTTCGCTGAGCGACACCGACAAGCTCACCAGCAAGCAGCAAATCACCGAGGCGCTGAGGCAAGAGCTCGATTTTGGGCGGCCTATCAACAACGCCGTCTTGTCTCAGTCCCGTGCCTACAACGCGGGTGCCCCGGTGCTCGAACAGCTGCTGTCTTGTGTCGATCGAGACTGGCACCGTTTCTGGGAGGCCATCCTCGCCATCGACAGCGATGCCTTCGCCGAGCCTCAGCAGGCTGACATCGTCCCGCTGGTGCGACCCTTCATGACCCGCTGCCCCTCGATGCGGAGACCCACGCCGGCTTCGACGCGACGATGAGCGACCTGGGCGGGTCGCTTCTATGCCCCTGCGCCATCTCTACGGCGGTATACGGCTCTGGGTGCGGCGCAGCTGAGCGCGGCCGCGCCAGGTCGAACCGGAAGAACCCAAGTGGCAGCAGAGCTCGAAGATGCCATCCTCCGTGCGCTGAGGCGCATCACCAGGTCCATCGATCTACACAGCCGCCATCTAGCCAGCACCTACGGCTTGACCGGACCGCAGCTGGTTGCGCTCCGTGCCATTGCCAAGCGCGGTCCCCTCACGCCGAGCGAGGTGGCGCGCGAGATCTCCCTGAGCCAGGCCACGGTGACTGGCATCGTCGACCGGCTCAGCGCCCGCCAGCTCGTCACGCGCGCGCGCTCGACCAAGGACCGCCGCCTGGTCACCGTGACCATCACGCCTGCCGGATTGGCCCTCATCGACTCGGCACCCTCACCCTTGCAGGAGCGCTTCGCTCTGCGGCTTGGAACGCTGTCAGCCGAAGAACAGGCCATCATCCGGCTCACTCTTGAGAAGATCGTGCGCATGATGGACGGCGAGGACCTGGACGCGGCTCCGATCCTGTCGACCAGCCCGGTGGGCCTGTCTGGCGCCGAAATCGTGGACGAGGTCACGACGGCCCCCACACCGACCGACGTCGGCCTGCCGCCGCCGCCATCGGGGGAGCAGGGGCCGGACGAGGAGCCGGGCTGAGCAAGCCCCGAGCTGCGGTCACCGGGTTCGGCGTTCGACCACCAGCCGCTCCGTCACAGCGGCTTCGCCGCATGCGGGCAGAGCAGGCTCGCGACCACCATGACGACCGCAGAGAGCGGCAGAGCGATGAGGATCGGCTCATCGACCGGGCACAGCGCGGGTACGAGGCTCAACACCACGGCCGCGGTGCCGCCGGCCAGCATGGACCAGAAGGCTGCTGGAGCGCTGGCTCGCTTCCACACCAGACCGGCCAGCGTCGGGGCAAACAGGCCGGACACCATGAAGGCGTAAGCTAGCAAGATGGCGTCCAGCACCCGCGGCAAGGCCAAGGCCACGATGACCGATGCCAACCCGATGCCCAAGGTGAGCAACCGGCTAAGCCGCAACACCCGCTGGTCGGGAGCCTTGGGGTTGATGAGCTTCAGGTAAAAATCGCTCACCACGTTGCCCACCGATGCCAGCAGACAGCTGTCGGCCGTGGACATGATGGCGGAGAAATACGCCGCGATCACAAGCCCAGCCACGCCCACGGGCAGGACGTTCTTGATGAGCAGCGGCAGGCCCATCTCCGCTTCGGCCTCCGGGAACAGCACCCGTCCCATCATGCCCAGGGTCACGCCGATGAAGGCCATGGTCGGGTACTCGAGCAGACCCGCGAGGGTCCAGGCCCGTTTGGCGGCGCGGACATCCCGGGCCGCGTAGATGCGCTGGTACAGGGTCATGCCCACGAACCAGATGGGCACGATGGTGAGCCCCCAGGTGAGCAACTCGACGCCGGAGATGTTGAACAGGTCGAAGTGGGCCGCCGGCAACCCGGCCCGCAACCCGCTCCACCCGCCGACCTCGATCCAGCCGAACGGCAGGGCAAACAGGAGCAGGCCTCCGAGCAGCACGATCCACTGCACCGTGTCGGTGTAGACCACCGCTTGAAGGCCGCCGAAGGCAGTATAGCCCACCACCACCGCGGCCATGATCCAGACGGCCGTGTGAAGCTCCAGGCCGAAGGCCGCCGACGACAGCTTGGCTCCCGCCAAGATCTGGGCGCCGACGAAACCGGCGTAGCCGATGGCGGATACCGCTGCGGCGAGGGTGCGCGCCCGCCGATCAAACCGGTGCTCCAGGTAGTCTGGGTAGGTAAGCCAGCCAAACTTGTCGCCCAGGGGCTTGACGCGCGGGATCAGCACCACCGCCGCCAGCCACGCGCCCACCAGGCCGGTGAAGAGAAGCCAGCTGCCGGCCAGGCCCATGGCGAAGCCCAGCCCGCCCAGACCGATGGAAAAGCCGCCGCCCACGTCGGTGGCCACCACGGACAGACCGATGTGACCGGCCCCCATCTTGCGGTCGCCCACGAAGTACTCGTCGGTGCGCGACTGCCGCCGGTAGAAGTAGGCGCCTACCGCGAGCACCGCCAACAAGTACAGGGCGATGATGGTCAGGTCGACGAGATGAATGGCTCACCCTCCCTAGCGAGCAGCCTGCCACAGTGGCTCGGTCAGGCCGCAACCTCCCAGGCAGGTGTGACCACCTCGGTCACAGTGCCCGGCTCCAGACGTTCATGTCCTCGATGCCCCCACCAATCCGGCACGACCGGGTCATCTGACCACGCCAGACGAAGCCGAGCCGCTGGAAAGCTAGGTTCACGCCGGCGACCGAGGCCCGCGCGAGGGTGAAGGCCGTGGGGTAGCGCAGCCTCCGCAGATCGTCCATCAGGTCGCCGAGCAGCGCTTGCATCAAACCCCGGCCCCGCTGGTCGGGCCGGGTGGCACAGTCGGTCAGCTCGGCGGTGCAGGCGCCGCGTACCAAGTCGGCACTGGCGCAGGCCACCACGTCGCCGCCGTCCCGCACCACTCGGAAGGGGATGCCGCCTGCAATCTGCTCGGCCACGTAGGCCGTGTTGCCCGTAGGCGTCGGGTAGTGCTGGAAGGTGTCGGCGATCAGGGTGGCGATGCCCTCAGCGTCCGCGGTGGCGCCGCGCTCGGTCGGCGGCGTGGGGCGCTGGCGGGCGGGTTGGGCCTTGGCGATGAGCTCGTCGACCTCGCCCACGGCCGCCGGCTCGGCCAAACGGCCGCGGCCAGGCTCGATGGCATAGCCGAAGACGTCGCAATCCTCCCGCCCGTCGTAGAAGCCCGGCATGGTCGCCTCGCGGGTCATGCCACAGGCCTCAAAGCCTGGGCGCATCCCCGAGCGAGCGAGCAGGACGACCCGGCCGCGGTGTCGCTGGCGCGCCGCCTCGATGAGCGCCCGGCCCAGCGGCTCGGCCGCGCAGGCCACCGGGTGGTCGCAACGAATGCGATCCGAATAGGCATCGTCGTTGACGGTCACCGTCGCCCCGTCCGCGAGCTCCAGCTGGATGGCCCGCCCGCGTGGGGCCAGGTCGGTGGGTGAGGGCAGCGCTACCGATGGTCTCGCCACGGTGTCCCTCACATGCCTGCGGCGGCCACCGCGCGGGCCACCATGGTCTGTCGCATGGCCGGGGAGCGCCACGCCATGCGCATCCGGGCCGACAGGGTGCGCAGGGGATCGAACGAGAAGAAGGGGCGGTCCGGATCGACGACGGGGCTGCGATACACCCCGATGCCGGTCTGCTGGTCGTAGTGCTCGTAGCTGTGGAGCTCGCGCTTGCCGCCTCCTCCCAGGGCGTCACAGACGAAGGTGGGCGTCATGAAGCCCGCCGTCTGGCCACGGACGTTTTTCTCGAGCTCGACCGCATCGGCCAGGCTCGTGCGCAGGGCGTCATCGCCGGGCACCACGTCGTGCAGGTACACGTAGTAGGGCTCCACATTGATCCAGGCGAGCCGGCGAATCAGGGTCACCATGGTCTCCAGGTCGTCGTTGACCCCGGTCAGGAGAACCGACTGGTTGCGCAGCGGAACTCCCTGCTGAAAAAGCAGGTCACAGGCCTGCCGGGTGACCTCGGTGATCTCGTCGGGGTGGTCGAAGTGGGTGTGGACGCAGATCTGCTTGCCCTGCTGGCGGCCCCGGGCGGCAAGGTCGCCGATGGTCTCGCTCCAATCCCGGTCGGACAGTAGCTTCTGGGGCAGCACGGCCGGCGCGCGGGTGGCAAAGCGAATGCGCCGGATGTGAGGCATGTCGAGCAGAGCCTCCCCGATGACGCGCAGGTGGGCGGCGCTCAGCAGCCCCACGTCACCACCGCTGACCACCACGTCCTCGACCTGGGTCGCCCCCCGCAGGTATCGAAAGGCCTTGTCCCACCGCCGCGGATCGACCTGCAGATCACATTTGTCGACCTGCTCGGTGTCGTCGCCCACCGAGTAGGAGCGGGTGCAGCAACGACAGAGGGTGGGGCAGGCGTCCAGGCAGAGCAACAGCACCTTGTCCGGGTAGCGGTGGGTGAGCCCCGGCACGACGGCGTCCTGCTGCTCGGCCAGCGCATCCATCCGACTCATCGGATGGTCGGGCTCCTGCTCGGAGTGGAGCGGCAGGAACTGTCGACGAATCGGATCGGCGGCAGGATCGGCCCAGTCGATGAGCGACAGGGTGTAGGGCGTGACCCGCACGGCCATGGTGGCTCGTCTCAGCGCTGCTCGAAGATCGGCGAGGAAGGCAGGCTGGGCGCGCTCACCCAGCACCTGAGCGAGATCGTCGGCGCCGCGCACGGTGTTGCGCAGCTGCCAGCGGTGATCGTGGAAGGTCGCGGCGTCGACGTCATGCCAGCCAGGAATGGTCCGCCACCACTCACCGCCGCGCAGGCGGCGGTGCTGCGGCACAGCGGCCCGTCCCCTCGCGTGGCGGTGGGGGCCGAACTGGGCTCCTACGGTGCTCATCGTCATGGATAGGTTGTTCCTCAAGCAGTCGCCGCGCGGCGCGAGCGGCCGATGGGCAAGCACAACAAGCAGTACACAGTCGTCTAAGATTCGCGGCTCAAGTCCTGTGTACTGTTACGAGTTCAAGTCAGACAATCTGTGTTGATACTGTATGTGTTCCAATAGTATGCACTCAAAGAATACTCGCAGGCTATAGTTAATTTGCGCCTTAATTTCAACAAGTTAACTGCTCTGAAGGGTAACAAGGCCGTGGGCTGCGCACCAGAGATGAGGGCCCATAGCACTTGATCACGGCGCGCCAGAGCGGGTGTAGCTCCGCAGGCTGGCGCTCCGATCGCGAAGATCAAGACGCCCAACGGCGGGCTAACGCGCCGCGTCACGGGTGCGTTCAGAGCTCGGGCGTCGACTTTTTCACGTTCCCACTGGTGAGGATCGGCGCCACATCCAGTTGGGTGGCCTCCAGCATGTCGACCACCTGCTGAAGGGCCCGCAGCAAGCTCATGCGATCCGGCTCGTCCAGCTCGTTGAGCCCGCGGACGAACCGCTCCTGGAGCGGGCGGGGCATGGTCGCCAGTCGTTCACGTCCCTCGACCGTCAGCCGCAGGCCAACCTTGCGACGGTCGTGAGCGAACCGCTTCCGTTGGACCAGACCGTAGCGCTCCAACCGATCGATGATCCCGGTGACCGTGGCCGGACTCAGTCGCACCTGCCGACTGATCTCGGCGGCGGTGACGTCCACCGAGCGCGCCGCGCTGATGGCCCGTAGACAGAGTAGCTGCGGAACGGTCAGCCCCGACTTCCGGTACAGCTGCTTGGACTGGATGGTGATGCTCTGGGTGATCCGGCGCAGCGCACGAAGGATCTGATCGGCCTCGGGCGTCAGGTCGAGTGCCGCGTCCGGGCTGAAGGGAACTGGGTCGTTGTTCTTGTTCGTGCTCAAACGTCCCCGCGCGCGGAATCGAAGCTCACCATCAGCACCGCCGACACCATGACAAGTCAGCCGCGCACTCACGACCGCGCGGGCTCGAAGCGAATCCGGGATCGAGCCATCGTGACGCCCCGCCTTCCATCTCATCAAGCATCGCTCATGAGGGTCGCTCATGCAACGCGCACCGTCGAGACCGGCGACAACGAGCATGGCCAACAGCCCCGAGAGGTCGTGTCTTTCCTCGTCCCGTCGAGTGAGGGCGCCGCCGCTGGCGCCAAGACCGTGCCGACGAGGTACCATGGGGTCATGGGGCCTCTCGCCACCGTCGGCAGCCGTGCTCCCAGCGGTCTCACGCTGGCGGTGGTCACTATGGCCGCCCTCACGGCGCTCGCCGGCTGCACCAACGAGACAGGGGCCGGCGACGAGCACCAGCCACCTCAGGGCCCTTGCTCTGCCGGCCATTACACCGACGATACCGAGTGCCGTCCCGCGGGGGTGCAGCCCGGCGGCTGTCAAGCTGGCGAGGTCCCCCTGGCCGACGGCACGTGCCGTGCGCCGGGGGTCGAGCTGTGCCCCGACGGCTTCGTCGCCAACGACGGCGGCTGCCAGGCCCTCTTGCCCGAAACGCCCTGCCCCACGGGGACCCTGGCCACGCCGGGCGAGACCAGCTGCGTTCCCGTCGGGTCGTGCAGCGCCACCATCCCCACCGGTTCGGACTCCGAGTACGTGGACGGCAGCTACGCCGGGGGTGACAGCGACGGCACCCAGGCCAAGCCGTGGACGACCATTGGCGACGCCTATGATGCGGCGGCTCATGGTGCCGTCATCGCCATCGCCACGGGGATCTACCTCGAGGACCTCCTGTTCGGTGACAAGCCGGTGAAGCTCTGGGGCAGTTGTCCCCAAGCGGTGGAGCTGCACGGCACCGGCGGCGAGACCGCCACGTTCTTTGTTCTGTCGGGCGCCGACGGCACCGAGGTGCACAACCTGAGCATCCACGGTCCGTCCGCCAGCTTCGGCCTGTCCGGCTCCACCGGTGTCTTGCTCGAAGACGTCTGGGTCGTCGGTGCGGGCAGCGCCGGGGTCATCGTTCAGGCCGATCTCGGTCCGACAGAGGTCACCTTGCGGCGCTCGCTGGTCGAAGGCGTCACCAACGGCATGGGCCTGTTCATGGGCGGCGGCAGCCTCACCCTGGACCACTCGGTGGTGCGCGACACGGCCGAGGAGGCAGCCTACCTCCGTGACTTCTCCGCCACGGGCGAGCGTGCGGTGCTCAACGTCGCGCACTCAGTGCTCGAGCGAGCTCACGATACGGCGCTCTACCTCGCCGGCTCGGACGCCCACATCCAGGGCAGCGTGATCCGCGACACCCAAACGGCAACGGGGCCCTACGGCTGGGCCGTGATGACCCGCCTCGGCAGCACCAACGCCCCGGCAACCTTCGACATCGACGGCTCGGTGCTGATCAACAACATCGACGCGGCGATCAATCACGCCTCGTCCGATGGGGTCATCACCAACACGACCATCAGCGACACCCAACCGGGCACCGAGGGCTTCGGCTTCGGGGTGCTCGTCACCGTTCAATCGGGACCGGCGACCCTCCAGGTGAGCGACTCGCTGCTGGCTCGCAACGCCAACGTGGCCATCGCCAGCCACGGCGATCTGGTGCTCGAACGCAGCGTGGTGCGGGACACCTTCCCCACCCCGACGGCGACCTTCGGCTATGGCGTCGGCCTGCAGGCTGAGCCCGGTTTTCCGGCGCCGACCGCCAGCATCGTGAGCTCCCAAGTCGAGCGCAGCACCACCTGCGGCATCACCATCTCCGGCGCCAACGTCACCATCGAGGGCACGCTCATCACCGGCACGCTCAGCGATCCGGCAGGGCAATACGGCCGCGGCTTGTGTGTGCAGCAGAACGCCGAGGGGCTGCCGGGTAACGCGACGGTGCGCTTCTCCGCCATCGCCAGCACCTTGGACCAAGGCATCTCCGTCTTCGGTTCCGCCATGGTGTTCGAGGCCTCCGCCGTGGACTGGACCGCCGCGCGTCCCGACGGCCTGTTTGGTGACGGCATCGCCGTGGTCCATAAGGCGGTGCCGTCTTCCGTCGTCCTCACCCAGAGCCGGGTGGCCGCCGCGACCCGTGCCGGCATCGCCAATTTCGGCTCCGACGTGACGCTGGCCACCGCCTTGCTGGAATGCAGCCCCATTCAGCTGAACGCCGAGACCTATGATGGGGTGGCGGCGACCTTCGTGGACCGCAGTGGCAACGACTGTGGCTGTGAGTCAGAGCGAGCCACCTGCAAGGCCATCTCTGCGGGACTCACCCCGCCCGATCCGCCCTGACCGCTCACCCCGGCTCGCCCTTCCCTCTCGTGGTAGCGCGACGCCTCGCTCATATCGTACCATTCAGAAGCATCGAGGGGCGGACCAGGGGAGAAGGAAGATGGCGTCAGCGCGTGGAACGACCTGGCTCGGGTTGGTGGTGGTCTTGGCCTCGGCGAGTTGTGACTCGTCGAGCACCGTCGGCGGCACGGGAGGAACGGGCGGCACGGCCGGTGGCGGCGCCCAGGGAGGCGCTGGCGGCGGGGCGGGTGGCGGCAATGCTGGCTCCGGCGGCCAGGGCGGTGGTCAGGGCGGTACGGGGGGCAGCGGTGGGGTAGGGCCGACGACCGCCTGCGCCGACGTCTGCACCGACGGGCAGGCCAATCCGAGCGACGATTGCGGCGGGTGCCTGCTCACCGCCCAATCGACCGTCTGCACCAGCCACTTCGTGGACTGCTACAGCGACGTGGACGGCGGCGCCGATACCTGTCTGCACTGCGCCGAGTACATGGCCATGTGTGAGGACGGTTGTCCCCCCATCGACGACCTGTGCACGGCGTCGCGAACGCTCCTCGACACGTTCAACGACTGCCTGTGTCTCCAATGTGCCGGCGAGACGCCGACGGTGGACTTGCCGGGATTCACGCAATGCAGCCTGCCCACCAAGCCGGCGTCGGCCTGCAACAGCCTGGGCAAGAAGGACTGCATCGAGACCGCGGGTTGCCGCGCCATCTTCGGGGATGCTTGTCCGGGGTTGACCGAATGCCCGCCCAAAGTGGCCTTCCTGGACTGCATGCCCGTTCAAGGCTCGCCAGCGAGCGGCGCCTGCGCAGGATTGTCGGCCGGTGACTGTGCCACCCGCGACGACTGCCTGGCCCTGCATGCCACCGACCAGAAGAACTGTTGCCAGGCGCCCACTTGGGCCGCCCCCTTCACCGAATGCCGGGTCGAGCCCGTGCCGCCGAGCAGCCCGCCGGTTTGTACGGGCCTGTCGGACCAAGCCTGTTTCGCAGCGGACGACTGCATCTTCATGATCACGCTGCAGAACTCCATCGCCGTGTGCGGGCCCTATTTGTCCGCCCCCTTCGAGTGTCAGGCCTGCTGGTGGAACCACCCCTACGGCTGTATGAATTCCTGGTAGGCGGCATCGACGGGTGAGTGCTGAGCGGCGATCGTGATTTGGAGGTCCAGGCGCGGTCAGACTCTGCGCTGTCAGGCCGCGAGTTAGCCGATGTCCAGCTCGGGGTAGCGGCGAAATATGCCGTCCTCGTTGAAGGGCAGCCGGCGACTCGATGCTAGGTAGGCGGCGACACGAGGACGCTCGGCGATGCGACGACGGAGCGCGAGCAGACGGGGGCAATCGCCAGTGGTCTGTTCAAAACCTCGCGGGAAGGCATAGGCAAGCCCCTCCAGCACCTGGAACAGCGACAGGTCCGCGACACTACGATCCGAGCCCACCAGATAGGCGCCGGCTGACGCGCTGTTGTGCTCCAGGGTGCGCTCGAAATAGCTGAGGAACTTGGGCATGCGGCGGGCGGTGAAGTCCTTGGCTCGCGTCTTCGCCTCGGCCTTCTGATCCTCGTAGTAGAGGCCAGAGGCGACGGGATGATGGGTGTCGTGGGCCTCGCTGACCAGGTCTGCGAGGGTCAGCTGAAGCTGGTGACAGGCGAGCTCTCCAGCCTCGTCCTCGGGGGCCAGGTGCAAGCGGCGCCCGAGCAGCAGGAGGATGTTGGCGGTCTGAGCGACCACCAAGTCGCCCAGGGTGAGCACCGGAGGGGCAAAGGGCGGCGGTTGCTCTTGGGCCCCGAGGAAGGCCAGGAGCGCCTCGATGCCGCCTCCTTTGTCCTCAGGGAGCCGTGCCACATCGACATAGGCAGCGCCACCTTCCTCCAGCGCGAGGCGCACGAACTCACCGCGGCCCTGCAGCATGGGCCAGTAATAGAGCTTGTAGGTGTCGCTGGTCATGGCCGGGACCCAACCACGGGACCGCCGGGCCGTCACCGCCTGGGGCTCCTTGGGCGCCGCGGTGGCGCTGTGGATCGCCTTACTCACGACCGCAGAACGGCGGCCAACGCGCCCGATGAGGCTCCCGAGCAGTTGAAACAGTCGCCAGCGTGCTTACGCTAGCCACGCTGGGATGGGCCCCACCACCCGTCCCGCTCCCGAGACATCTCAGAACGAAGCCACAGGGGCCGAGCCAGCATGTCAAAAATTGCCATCATTCAGCATCCTCCGGTGCTCGCAGACCGAGAGGCGACCCTGGCTCGTGCCGTCGATCTCACCCACCAGGCTGCCCAGGAAGGGGCCAAGCTCCTCATCTTCCCTGAGGCCTATGTGCCTGGCTACCCGACCCACATCTGGCGTCTGAAGCCCGGGGGCGACATGGCGCTGACCGGGGAGATCCACGATCGCCTGGTCAACCACGCGGTCGATCTCGGGGCAGGACAGCTCGACCCCTTGCGCACCGCGGCCAGAGATCAGGGGGTCGATATCTTGGTGGGCTGTGACGAAGTCGACCACCAGTTCAGTCGCTCCACTATCTACAACAGCTACGTTCACATCGACGGCCGCGGCGAGATCGTCAACGTGCACCGCAAGGTCATGCCGACCAACCCAGAGCGGATGGTGTGGGGCCTGGGTGATGGCCGCGGGATCCGAGTCATCGACACGCCGGTCGGTCGGGTGGGCTCGCTGATCTGTTGGGAAAACTTCATGCCCCTGGCTCGCATGGCGCTCTACGCGCAAGGCGTGGATATCTACGTCGCTCCGACCTGGGACAGCAGCGACGGCTGGATCGGCACCATGCAGCACATCGCCCGCGAGGGACGCTGCTACGTAGCCAACTGCTGCACCGCCATGAAGGGTTCGGACGTGCCGGCCGACTTCCCGGGACGGGCACAGTGCTTTCCCGACGACGACGAGTGGCTCAATTCGGGCAAGAGCTGCCTGGTCGAGCCGGGAGGCACAATCGTCGCCGGGCCGGTCGTCCAAGACAATGCAATCCTCTATGGGGAGATTGACTTGCAGAAGGTACGTTCGTCGCGCCGAAGCCTCGACGTGGCCGGCCACTACGGTCGCCCCGACCTCTTCAAATTCGAGCTGGACCGTCGCGCCCAGGGACCGCTCTTCATCGCGGACGATGCCTAGCCGGCGCCCCATCCCCAAGGCCCCCTCCCAAGAGAGCAGCAGCGCCTCGTTGCCAGCTCACAAGCCGAACCGATTTCGGATCCCGCGCCCGACGGTGTGGTGAAAGCGAAGCATCTCCCAACGCTCGCTGCTCACGATCGCCGGCTCGAGCCCTTGGGGGGAAGGGAACTTCCTGGTACCGGCCGTGATCAGTGGAGGATTGAGCGTCCACCATGGTCAGCTCGTGATGCTCAACGAGCACGCGGACATGCAGCTCCGTTACCGCACCTATCAATGGGGGACGGGGCTGCAATTCCTGGAACAGAGCACCATCGAAGGCGCCACCGGAGGGAAGGGCGACGTGACCTGGAGCGGCGACGATCTCGTGGTGGGCTGGAGCGACGACGGTACCGGGGCGATGCGGGAAACGACTACTCGGGCGGCACCACCAACCTGCGCCTTGCCGGCACGACCAGCGGTTGGGTGATGAGCTTCATCGATGGCGGTCGGGGATGGCTCACGAGCTACGACGACATCCCGATGCCCCAGACCATCGGCGCCGAGGTGACGGCCGAGGCGGCCAGTCTGGACGTTGCTGCCATCGGTGATCAGCTCGGGGTGGCGTGGACAGACGGGCAGTCCGCCGTGCACTTTCGGCTCTTGCAGGCCAACCTCCAAGCGCTCGAGTAGCGTCTGACCCTCAGCCAGCGCGGCCGCCCGATCGCCGTTTCGGTCATCGGCTCAGCCGTTCCCTGTTGCTACTACCCCTCAGCCACTCTGAATCCGCTATTCTCCAATGGTCGATGACGGGCGTAGGAAGAGACCGCATGCGGAGGGCTCTGGCGAGGTTCGTTGACCTCGAGACCGCCCGCGGGTTGGAAATCGGTCCGCTCGATCGCCCGGTGCTCGACAAGTCACGACATCGCGTCGAATACCTGGATCTCGACACCGCCGATGCAGCGAGGGCTCGCCTCGAGAAAGACCCACAGCGGTCGCCCGAAACCATTGTCGAGGTGGACTACCCACTGAGGGGCGAGACCATGTCGGCCGTGGTGCCCAACCAGGCATTCGACTACATCTTCGCGTCTCACGTATTCGAGCACTTCCCAGACGTGATTG
>JAUVCD010000749.1 GCA_030590865.1 Myxococcales bacterium
GATGTGTCGACCTCTTCGCGGCCTTTCGGGACGAGCTGACCGGCGCGCTACGAGAGCAGATCGCTCAGAACGTCACTTTCGCGCAGAAACACCGCGACATCGTCGCCCGGTGGGGACGGTTCCCGCACCGGAACGAGATCCTCGGCCGCCAGTCGACGACGGAAGAAGTCGAGTTTCTGAGCCAGCCAGGCTCGTCGTTCTGACCTTCGCCCCCCCAGCGCGCACCGTAGCTGAGCCACAGGCTATTGCTTACGCGCCTGCCGCTTGCACCAGACCAAGAACTGGCCCTTAGTCGCCTTGGCGACGCACTCGTCGAACACGTCCAGAGCCTGGTCGTTCTGGCCCATGCTCTGGTAGGCCGTGCCGAGGTAGTAGTAGGCGTCGCCGTTTTCCGGGTCCTTCTTGATCGCCGCCTTCGCAAACGGAATCGTATCCTTGTAGTTGCCCACGTTGAGCTTGTTGGCGGCCTCCTTCAGCGGATCGTCCACCGTCGGCAGCGGCTCGCCGCCACCCGCGCCGCCTGCAGCCTTGGCGCCGCCCTTTCCGCCTGCGCCACCTCCAGCCGGAGCGCCGCCTGCGGCCTTGGCGCCCCCTGCCCCGCCTGCTCCAGCGGTCGGCACCGAGACCGGTCCGGTGGGCACAGCGCTCGGATCGCCGGTCCCAGGCGGCGCAGTCGCCGCCCCCGTGTCGGTGGCGGAGGCCTGGGGTTGCGATGAGTCGGTTTCCGGCGTTCTGTCGTAACGGAAGAAGAAGACCCAGGCCGCCAGGGCGACCAAAAGGCCCACCACGATCGCGACGATGCGCTTACCCCGCTCCTTGCGAACGACCTGTTCGTGAGTGAGGTACTCAGGCTCTTGGACGCTCTCGGGGTAAGACTCTTCTTCTTCTTCTCCATCCGGCGCAGCGCTGTACCACTGAGCAGAAATGCCGCTCTCGGACAAGGGCCGACGAGAGCTCTGGGGGCCTCGGGACTCAGGGGCTTTGGAGTCCCGACGTTTGTCGCCCTTCTTGCGTCGTTTCTTCTTCTTGCGCCGAGCAGTCGAGGGACTCTTGGACGAAGGCGGTGGCCGATCCGAGCTTCGCCGCGAGCGGGCCGTCTTCGACAGCTCGGACTTGCTGCTGGACGGTGCCTCCCCACGCTCTGCTGACTCTTCTTGCTGGCGGTCCGCTGTCTTGCCCTTGGCAGGCCCCTTGGCGGCACGCCCGGTGACTGCCTTGGAGCTTGGCTCGGGAAGAGCCCGGTGACCGGTTGCCGTGTCAGGCGCCGGGGTCGATGGCGCTCGCTTGCTCGGCTTGTCCTGCTTGACGTCCTCGCTAGGCGGCTCAGACCCAGCAGCAACATCAGGGGGAGCCGCTACCGCAGATGGGTCGGCTGAAGGCTGGTCAGAGACAGGCTCCGCTTCAACCTCCTCAGGCTCAGGCTCAGGCTCCACCGAGATCGGCTCCCCGGCGGCAGGCTCCTTGGCCTCCGCTTTTTTCTCAACCCCAGGGGTGTCTGGCGTGGACCGTTCGGACCGCGCCTCGGAGGAAGCCGGCTCGGGCTTTGCCGTCCCAGGCGGGGCCTCGTCCCAATCCAGCTCGCCCGCTCCGCTAGGCCCGGCGGCTGGCACGCCAGGCCCGGAAGTCACCTCGACCAGCTCGTTCTCCGACCCAGCGACTCCGGGACTAGACCCCCCACGCTGGAGCTCGACCGTCCGCCGCTCACTCGGCTCGACACTGGGCTCGACACTGGGCTCGACGTCCTCAGCCTCTTCGATGTCGCTAGACCAGGACCGGGGATCAACCGACTCGGTCGGCGGCTTCTGGGGAGCGGTGGGAGCGGCAGGCGGCTTGGGCTGGGGGAACGCACCGCTGCCTGGCTTGGCGACCTCGTCCAGGAGCGCCTCTTCCGAAGCCGGCGGGCGGGCGGTCACCTGACTGTAGATCTCGTCGTCCTCATCCTCGGCCGGCTCTTCGACGCTCTCCGGCTCTGCCGGGGCGGGTTGTGGTGCCGACTCTGGCGCGACGACCTCGGCAGCCGGCTCGGGCTCGACAGCAGTCGCCACCACTGGTTCGGCAGCCGCCTCCGCGTCTTCCGGTGGCTCGTCATCCCGCTGCACGATGCTCAAGAGCCCCTCAGCATCCAGCTTGCTGATGGTCTCGAGGGTAGACAAGTCGTCGAAGGGCGACTCGTCGATGATGTCCAGGATCCTCCGCTCGCCGTCGAACAGCTCCAAGAAGCCGTGCAACTCCTCGGGGATCTCAGCGCTGTGGGCCGCCAGCTCGTCTGCATCGACGAGCATCGCCGTACCAATCGACGGGAGTTGTGCCACGAGCCGGTTGTACTCAGCTGCATGGTGTATTCCCGCGTCGATGACCGATCGGGTACTGCCTTCGATGGTGCGGTGGTCACTGACCGCGCCCGGGACCACCTCGAAGGTGCCCTGGGTCCAGCCGAGCATGCGAAAGAGGGCCTCCTCGCCATGCAATCGCTTGTGCCGAGCGTCAGTGATCTCACCTTTTTCGAAGAACACCTCACCGGCCCGCTCACCGGTGATGCGGAGCACGGCGGTCTGCTCTCCCGCGGCGAGAGACTCGAGCAGATCGATAGGCGTCAGATCGGCCAAGCTGCCGGCGACTCGAGTCTGGGCGGCGCTCTCGCTCAGGTGGGTACGGACCTGACGAGCCAGGAGCACCTGCACGCGGCTGAGCAGCTCTTTCACGAAGACCGGCTTGCTGAGGTACTCATCGACACCCAGCTCGAGCCCGCGGATCTTGTCCTCAATCGACTCACCGGAAATGAGGAAGATCACGGGAATGCGCGCCCACTCAGGGTGGTCCTTCATGCGGCGAACTAGGGCGTAGCCATCGAGCTTGGGTAGGTCGGTGGCCGCCAGCACCAAGGCGGGCTGGGATCGCTCGAGTCCCTCGAGGGCGTCGGCACCGTCCCGGGCCGTCGTGACGACATAACCTGCTTGCTCCAGGCTGACTTTGAGGAGCCGCCGTGTTTTTGCATCGCGGTCGACGAGGAGAAGCTGTTGTTGTGCCACTGGCGTCACCCTAACTCGTCTGAGCGTGTTGTGCAGGACGAAAAATGAACCGTTCCCGCCGCTCACTTGGCCCAAGGATCGACGACCTCGCCGGTGGGCGGACGGGGTGGCCGCGGCGGCCGCGGCTTCACCGGCCCCGGTGGCCCCTGCTTTGGCTTCGGTTTCACCGTGGCGCTGGGCTCGCTCGACCCGGTGAGCTCAGCAACGCTCCCGGTGTCAGCGGCCGTGGCCGCACTAGGACCGACTGCACCAAGCTTGGGCTGGGAGCTCTGTGCACCATCTACAGCGCCCGGTGCTGCCGTATCGGCGGCGGCGGCAGTCTCGACGGGCTCGTCTGCTCCGCTGGAGGGCGACGAGTCGCTCACCCGCAGCCAGACCAGGCCCGCGACCACCATGGCCATGACGGCCACCGCAACCCACAGCCATCGTGGGCTGCGCATCGGCCGGACACCCAAGTCGACGCGGCCGCTAGCCATCGGTCCCTCGTCGGCCCTCAGCGACAGCCGGGCTGGTCGCGGTTTGGGCGACGAGCTCTCATGCCCCTCCAGCGCGCTCTTCAAATCGCTGACCAGCTCTCCCATCGACCCGTAGCGCTCCAGCGGCTCCTTGGCGAGACAGCGGGACACGATGGGCTCGAGAGGCAGGTCACCGCAGATCGCCTCACCCAGGGGTGTGGGTGCGGCAAACAGATGTTGGGTCACCACCCCCATGTAGGTGTCTGCAACAAAGGGGACGGTCCCGGTGAGGCACTCGTAGATGATGACCCCAAAGGCATAGACGTCGGTGCGCAGATCAACCGTCTTCCCCTGCCCTTGCTCGGGGCTCATGTAATCGGGGGTGCCAAACACCATGCCCTGCTGAGTGCGCTTGCTCGCGCCGATCACCTTGGCGACTCCAAAGTCGACGACCTTCGCGATCTCGCCCCCTTCGTCGCGGGTGAGCCGAATGTTCGCGGGTTTGAGGTCACGGTGAATGATGCCGACCTTGTGCGCCGCATCGAGGGCACCGGCGACCTGGGTCATGATGTCTGCCACCCGCGGGGCCGACAGCTTGCCCTCGACGCGGATAGCGTCAGCCAGCGACCGACCATCCAGACATTCCATCACGAAGTAGGGCAGCTTCACAGCGCCCAGGTCGGGCAGCAGTGAGCAGTCGATCTCTCCGAAATCGCTGACGCTGACGATGTTCGGGTGGCCGATGGCCGCGGTGGCCCGGGCCTCACCGATGAGCCGCTCG
>JAUVCD010000193.1 GCA_030590865.1 Myxococcales bacterium
GAGAGATCGTGGGGATCGTCTCCCGCGATGTGGTCATCGATTCGTACAACCAGCGCATCTTCCAGGCGGACCTGGCGGGTGGCTTCAGCTCTCTGGTAGCGGCGGTGCAGGCGGGGCGCACCGTGGAGGTCCTCGGCGGGCTTCACCTCGCGGAGGTGGAAGTGCCGCCGGCGTTCTTCGACAAGACCCTCGCCGATGCGGACCTCCGGCGACGCCACGCGGTCGAGGTGGTGATGATCCAGACGCCGGACATGGAGAAGGACGGCATCGAGGGCCGGGCGGGCAGGTTCCCCGCCCCGGAGGTGCGCCTCCGCGCCGGGGACCGCCTCCTCGTCCTCGGCACGCCAGCGGCAATCGAGGCCCTCCGGCGGTGAGGGATGGACCGAGGCCGGCACAAGTGCGGCGAATGTCGCGGGCTCGAGATCGGTCGACTCTAATAGGGTAGGGCGACGCACTGGCCCGCCTGGCAGTCGATGGCTCCGTAGGACGGGCACGAGGACACGCAGTCCGAATCGTAGGCATTCAACAGCGCGAGGATCGAGTCCTCCTCGGCTTCGTTCACGAGCACGGGGCAGCCGAAGGGACACCAGGAGCCGAGGTCCGCGCAGTCGGTGGCGACGGTGCAATAGTTGGCGTCGTCAAGCGCATCGGTGACCTCCTGCGTGGTCGGCTCGTCGTCTTCCTCGGTGGAGGTCGTCGACTCACACCCGCCAACCACGACAACGGCGGTCGCCAGCATCGCCAGGAAGGCCCCTCTGATTGCTGAGGTCATCATGATTCGGTCATTGTCCCACAACCGGTGACTCCAGCGAACCGTCGCGGGACATCCCCAGGGTAGCGGCCGAACAGAGGGTAGTGAGGCCTGCGCGGCCACCGCGTGATTCCTTCTCGACGTCGCGGTGAAGGCCTTTCCCTCCGGCGAGAGGAACTAGATGCGTGTGAAGAGCGCTGTGCACGCCGGCGCTGTCCACCTGCTGGGTTGCGGTGGCACCCACCAGGGCGACCACATCGCCCACCTCGCCCCAATGTTGCTCTCGGTGCTTTCCGAGCTCGCGAAGCGCTGGAAGTGAGCGCTGTAGTGTGGCCACACGTTGACACTGAACGCTGCTAGGGTTCGTCCATGATGCGTTTCCTCAGTGCAGCTCTGTTCATGTTTCTGCTCCTGGCCGGCGCTGTCGGGTGCGAGTCCAAGCCCCCGCCTGGGGCGACCAAGAGTCTCACGGCGGCCATGCAAGCTCTGAAGGACAAGAAGATCCCAGAGTTCGTCAAGCACGCGTTGCCGGACCAACGCGGCACCATCGACTACGGCAACGCTGTGACCAACGACAAGATCCGCAAGGCCCCGCTCGCGCAGCTGATGACGATGGAGTACTTCACCTTCGAGAGCTTCGAAGTGAGCGAAGAGGCGGGCTCTGACCAGACCGACACGAGCACCTCCATCGCGGTGACCTTCAACTACAAGGACAACGCCTGGGGCATCTTCTACGTGGAGATGAAGAAGGAGGGAGGCAGCTGGTTCATCGACATGAAGTCGTCGGTCGAGCGCGAGTACCGAACCAGTGGCGCCAACGCATTCTCGGCCACGAAGTTGGCCGACTGAGGCGCCCCGCCCCGGTACGAACAGCTCGGTGGTCCGGCGCCACCGTCGCTCATGAGCTCGCCCTTCTATCACGATCGGAAGGAGCTTGTTCCAGCTGAAGCGGGCGACGGGCGAGTGATTGCGCCTGGCTCCGTACCGCTGACCCGGCCGGGCTGATACGCTCGGGTCACGATAACCCTTCGGAGCAAGCTATGGGTCAGCGGATCTTCTCCTCGTCCTGTCTCCTAGTCGCGGCAGTCCTCACCGTGGCCGGCTGTGGTGAGGATAGCGGTGGAGGTGGGGGCGGCAGCAGCACCGGCGGCAGCGCCAGTGGTGGCGGCGGCAGCGGCGGTGCGGCCGGCGGTGGCGGCTCCACCGGTGGGGGCGGGGAGGGCGGAGCGCCGACCGTCGATCCTTTGCCCGAGGTGATCTGCACCCACTTCGTCGACGGCACCAGCGGTTCGGACCAAAACGCCGGCAGCAGCGAGACGAGCGCCTGGCTCACCATTCAGCACGCCGCCGACACGCTGGAGCCGGGCCAGACGGTCTGTATTCTCGAAGGGACCTACGTGGAGCACGTGGTCGTCGAGCGCTCCGGCGCCGCCGAGGCCTGGCTCACCTTCGCCGCTCACCCGGGGCACGACGTGCTCCTCGACGGCACGACCCTGGACGTGGGCAGCGACGGCATCTTCGAGGTGAAGGATGCGAGCTACGTCCGGGTCACCGGTCTCCGGGTGGAGCAGTCCTCCTGGGCCGCCATTCTGGCCCGGCGCTGTGAGCATCTCATCATCGACCACAACAGCACCTTCGAGACCCGCTCCTCCGGGGTGGGCGTGTGGCGGTCCGACGACGTCCGAGTGGAGGCTAACGAGATCCGCCGCGCCCGAAACTCCTCTGATGGTGCCCAGGAGTGGCTCACCATGGGCAGCGGGACCCATTTCGTCATTCGGGGCAACGTCATCCACGATGGTCTCGATCCCGACTACCCCTACGTGCTCGGTATCGACGCCAAGCACAGTCAATACGGTCTCATCGAGCAGAACCACATCTACGAGGTGCTGGGGAGCGCCATCTACATCGATGGTTGGGACGAGCACACCCACCACATCGTGGTGCGGGATAACTACCTCCACGACGTCACCCGCGGCGTCTCCATCGGCTCCGAGCAAGGTGGGTTGGTGGACGAGATCGATATCTACAACAACATCGTGGTGCGGGCCGGCAACAGCGGTATCCAGCTGACCCCGGTTTCACTGGACGGCCCGCGGGAGCGCATCCGCATCTTCAACAACACCATCGTCGAGAGCGTCAACCACGGCGGCGGCGGCATCTACGTGCACACCACCAACGTCGACGAGATCATCATCCGCAACAACCTGGTGGCCTTCGGGCCTCAGTGGCAAGGGATGATCCGGGCGGACTCACCGGCGGGGATCACCGCGGATCACAACCTGATCTTCGGCGAGAGCAAGTTCCCCGAGGAGGAGCTCGGCGGCAGCATCCAGGCCGATCCGCTCTTTGCGGACATTGCCTCGTCCGAGGCCACCGGCTTTGCCGTGCAGGCCGGTTCGCCAGCCATCGATTCGGGGAGCGAAGATGGGGCACCGGGGTACGACTTTGCGGGCGTGGCCCGCCCCCAGGACGGCGACGGCAACGGCTCGCCGGTGGTGGATATCGGGGCCTTCGAACGGCCCGAGTGACGCACCGTCAGGGCTTCGGGCTCTTGGGTGGCAACCGGCGGCGCACGACCACCGCCACGTTGTTGGGCAGGATGCGCTGAACCGAAAGGCCTTGCGGGTGGGACAGGCTGGCCTCGCTGACCGCCACCGATGACGTACCCAGCGGAGCGTTCGGTAGCGACAGCATTACCCGCAGGCGCGACGGGCTCACGAAGTAGAAGTCGCGACGGGCCCCGCTGAAGGTCACGGTGACCGTCCCGGGCACGACCTTGGACAGTGCCTTGCCGGTTCCGAGATCGGCCACCTCTACTGGCACCGAAAAGGACCGCTGGCTCGGGGTGGCGCCGTGGACGAGCACGACCCACAGCAGGCCCGCGATGGCCACGGCGGCGAGCTTGGTCCACCAGTTGCCCCGTAGGTAGGACCACCAGGAGCGGTGGGGCGGCTCCTCGGCCGTGCCCAGATGACGCTCGAGCACCGCAGCGAGGGCCTCACCGTCGCCGAGCAGCTCCAGCTCGCCGCCCGCCATGGCCGTGATCTCGCCGCGCTCCTCCGAGACCACCAGGCAGAGGGCGTCGGCCTGCTCGGAGAGGCCCAGTCCGGCAGCGTGGCGGGTGCCGCGGTGGCCGAGCCGTTCGAAGTTGGTCGACATGGGGAGGTGCACGGCGAAGCGCTGTAGCCGCCCCTCATCGATGATCACTGCGCCGTCGTGCCCCATCGAGTGGGGGTCGAAGATGCTCTTGATCAGGGGCTCGCTGGGCTCTCCGTCTAGCGTCACGCCACCTTGCAGGTGGATGTCCAGCGAGTCCCGGCCCTGGAGCACCACCAGCGCGCCGATGTGGGCCTCCGCCAGGTCGACCAGGGTTCGGGTGAGCATGCTGCGCAGCGGTTCGCTGTCGGACTGGCGCGGCGGCGGATGAATCGACAGCCCGGGCGCCCGGCGGCTCAAGCTCGCCACCCGCTCCACCAGGGCGCGGAGCTCGTCTCGGTAGATGACCACGGCCGCCACGAGCAGCACGACGAAGAAGGCCTCGAGCACCGCAGCGGTCATCCCGAGGTCGAACTGGCGTGCGCCCAGGTAAACCGCCCCCAGGGTCAAAGCGCCCCGAATGCCGTTGGCCACCCGACTGCGCCGGGCCCAGACCAGCCCCGCGTAGACCATCACGCTCATCAGCGCGATGTCCACGGCACCGCGGATCCCCACCACCGCAGCGATCTCGAGCAGCTGGCTCCGCAGGGCCGACCCATCCATGGGTCATGGCCATAGCACGCTGGGGGCTGTCAGGCGCTGTTCATAGGGGAGCCTCGAGAAAGGACGTCGACGCTGGCCGTGCTCAACGTCGCAGCACGGCCAGCCCGTTGCCGCTGTCGACCCGAATGGAGAAGCCGGCGAAGGCCGGCAGGCTGGCCAGCGATGGCGTGCGGCCGCGGTTGCCCTGGACGTAGCGGAGCATGATCTCGTTTTCGTCCAGATCGATCTCGACGGCATAGCGGGCATCGGCGGTGCTCACCTCCCGGGGGAACTCGCGATCGAGCACCTCCCGGATCTCGTAGGGCAGCTCGGCGAAGAGGACGTCGCCCGGGGACAGCAGCTCGAGATCATCGGCACCCTCGACGCCGAGCTCGGCCAGACGATGGAGGAACCACCCCTCCACGGTCCAGCCGCTCGGCGGCACTAACCCCTCAGGCAGCTCGAGCTTGCCCCACGCGGCGAGCCGGCTGGCCAGGGTGGCGTCGCGGATGCGCTCTCGGGTGGGCGCGAGAACTTCGGTGAAAAGGCTACCCCGCAGGATGAGCTGGGCCATGGCCTCGCGGGCCAGGGCGCCGGTGGGCTCGCTCTCCCGCGTGACGAGCACTTTGCGGGCGAAGACGCGCTCGACCACGGCCACCAGGCGGCCATCGCGGTGGCGCTTCACCCGGGCCACCCGTTCCTTGCCGAGGTTCTCCTTCACGAGCCACGGGAGGGGGACGGGCGAGCCGCAGGTGGCCATCACCGTGGTGCGGCGCAGATCCTTGGCGAAGGCGCGGGTCTCGAAGACCACCATGGCCTCGGGCGGATGCTCGGCCCGGTGGACGGCGCTGTCTCGAGCCAGCTCGATCTCGGTGCCGCCGTTGCTCCAGTACGTTCGGCCGCGGCGGTGGCGGGCGACGTGGGCTGCACGGGGATCGGCGGCCATGGCGGTACGCACCAAGGCCTCGCGGTCGAGCTCGAAGTCGTCGTCGCGCTTCGCGGGCAGCCCAAAGGCCTTGCGGAGACGCCGGGCGTTGCTCCGGGCTTCCTCGAGCGCGTGGGGACGCAACCCGTGGTGCCGGGGCTTGCCTTCCCGAAGGGCCCGAATGTTGGCGGTGGCGTCGCAAGCCGAGACGCGCAGATCGTCGCTGGGATGGACCGGAGCCCCACGGCGCTCGAAGAGGGGGCGGCCGACGGCGAGCACCGACACCAGATCGATGGCGTCAGCGAGGGTGTCCCGCTTCGCCGCTTCGACGAGCAACCGGCCCAGGGGCGGATCGAGGGGGAGTCCATAGAGGTCCCGGCCGGTGTCGGTGATCCGGCCGCAGTCATCGAGGGCACCCAGGGCGCCAGCCTCCTCCTTGGCCGCCGCCACCGCGTAGTCCGTCGGCTCGTCGAGGAAGCGCAGATCGTCGACCCGCTCGCCACAGGCCGCGGCGCCGAGCACCAGCGGCAAGAGCGATTCGCGACGGATCTCCGGTGGGGTGGCCCCCTCTAGTCGAGCCGCTTCGCTCCAGAGCCGGAGGCAGACGCCTGGACCGGTGCGCCCGGCCCGGCCTGCCCGCTGCTCGGCGCTGTCGGCAGCAATGGCCGACAAGGTCAGAAACCCCCGTCCACGGTGGTACCGGGTGCGCCGCACCAAGCCGCTGTCGACCACCACCCCGATGCCGGGGACGGTCACCGAGGTTTCGGCGACGTTAGTGGAGAGCACGATCTTGCGCAAGGCGCAGGGACGAAAGGCGCGACTCTGCTCGGCCAGGGTGAGACCGCCGTGCAGCTCGATCACCTCCACGTCCGCCCAGCCCGACAGGGCGGCGGCGGTGGCCCCAATCTCGGCCTTGCCGGGCAGGAAGACGAGCACGTCGCCGGGCAGATCGGCGGCCTGGGACAGAGCGGCGACCACGCGCTCGGGCAGGTGATCCCGATCCGGAAGCTGGGCGCCGCTGCCCAGGTGGCGATGGGCCACGGGGAATTGGCGACCCTGGGCCTCCAGATGAATTCCCTCGACGTAACGGGCCACCGCCACCCCATCGAGGGTGGCCGACATCACGGCGAGCTGGCCTTGTCGCTGGGCGACGAGCAAGGCCAGGAGCAGATCGACGTCGAGCGCCCGCTCGTGAAACTCGTCGACGATCACCACGTCCCGGGCGGTCAGCTCGGCGAAACGTCGCAGGGCTATGCCGGGCGTCACGAACAGAATGCGGGTGGCGTCACTGGCCAGGTGGTGGTCCCGCACGTGGAAACCCACCTCGCTACCGATCTCGCAGCCCTCGAGCTCGGCCACCCGGGCCGCCAGGGTCTTGCAGGCCACGCGCCGCGGCTCGACCACCACGACCTGGCCCGCGCACCAGCGAGGCACCTGGGTGGACTTGCCCGAGCCGGTGGGCGCGGTGATCACCACGGGCTGCTGCGTCAGCTGGTGACACACCTGCTCACGGAGCGCCTCGATGGGCAGCGACTCGTCGCTTGGCGGCACGCCGTCAGGCTAGTCCAATCAATTGCAATTGTTCGCGCAATCGATGGAGCAGGTGGCCTGATTGCACTGCAGGCACTGGAGCAGGGCGGTGAGATCGGTCTCGCTGGCGATTTCGGATCGTGCTCGAATTGGCCGGAGGCTTGGCAGCGCTCGGGGTGACAGGCAAGGTCTCCTTGTGAGAACCACTGCCATCGCACTGAGCGTGCTCCTGCTGACCGGGTGCGCTGCGAAAGCCTGGGTCACGTACCCCATGGCCCGCCCACCAGACCGGTCCTGCCGCACCGGAGGCGGTGCCGGACACGACGTGTACATCTGGGAGTGCATCGACCAGAAGCACGTCGTCATCAGCAAGTATTGCGCTGGTTTCACGGGCTGCCGGGACGCGGAGCGCGAGGAGGTCGCTTGCGGCGAGAAGACTGCGCTCGAGGAAGAGCTCAGCTTCTACCTCGGGCCAGATTGTTCTCCTCCCCCTGAGGGAGTGCGTTGGCCTGGCCGTCATGACGGTGAGCAACACCGGTCTGGTGGCCTTTGAGCCCGAGCTTGGCTGACCCCGCAGCCACCGGGAAGCCGCCTGAGAAGGTCGATCGGGTCTTGGCACAGCACGGGGTCACGACGAGCGAGCACGGCGTCGTCGCCACCTGAGCAGAACCAGTCCGGCTAGGAGCGCCATGGTGCGGAGCGCTGGCCGTGGTTGGGCGGGTAGGGCGCAGCCACAATCGCCGGATTCCGACTCGGCCACTCCCGAGGGGGCACCGCCGCTTCCGCCCCCGCCCGCGCCAGATGAGGTGCCCCCGGGGTCCTCGGCATGGACCCGCACGGTCAGGGCGCCATCTTCGGGTCCGCCGCCTGATGGCCGGTCGGCGAACCACGTCACGCCTTCGTGGACCAAGCCGAGGCTCAGGTCGTGATCGCCGGGCGAGGGCGCCACAATCGAGAAGGTGAACCTGCCCACCTCGCCCGGCGCAACCTCGGTCGTGAGGGTGGCTGCACGCTGCGGTGACGGCCACTCTGGACCGGCCAGGGGCGAGTCGGTGTCCCGGGGTAGGGGCGCGAGCAGGGTCGTGTCTGGGAGCCAGGGCATGAGGCCGGTGTTCTCGAGCTCGAACCAGATCTCCGCGGTCTCGCTGGCGTCGACGGTGAGGTCACCACCCTCCGGAGCTCCGAGGGACGAAGCCGACGGGGTGCCCTGGTAGAAGTCGGCCCAGCACCAGGCGGTGCCGAAGCCCTCCACGCACGGCAGTCCATAGCCGGCGCAATCGCCCTCGCTGTAGACTCCGTCGGTGCACATGGCGATGTGGGTCTCGTCGAGGCAGAAGCTGTTCAGCCCGCCATTGACGCATTTCGGATCGACGCAAAAGGCGAACAGGCCGTCGGTCTCACAGGTCAACCCGTAGACGCCGCAATCGCTGAGCCCGTGGTCGATCCCGCCGATGCAGGTCCGGTATTGGGTTTCGTCCACGCACTGTTTGGAGTTTTCGACGCCGACGCAGGCCGGGTCGGTGTGGTCGCTCACGACGATGGCCAGGTGATTGGCGACGATCCGCTCGGAGCCGTCGGAAGGGACGTTCGCCACGGTGCCCCCCAAGACCAGGGTGCTGCTCCCGCCGCCGTCGTGGTTGGCCGCGTTCCAGGCGCCGAATTCGAGCATGACGGTGCTGAGCTCGGCGAAGTTCATGCCCAGCGCGACCGGGGTGCGACCATCGACCACGAGCAAGATCAGCGTGTGGCCATCCTGGGTGATCCCCGTGGCGGTGCGCGGGTCTTGCTCCTGGTAGTACGCCGGGGTGTAGCTCTGCGCCACGCCGTCGATCACCAGCAGATCCTGCATGGCGCCAATGGCGGTCCACCAGCGCGGCGAGCTCTCGACCAGGTGTCCCCAGGGATCGTAGCTGCACTGCTTGCTGGGATCGCAGGCGAGAAAGGACCAGGTGTCGGTGTCGTCACGCCACGTCCACCCCTCGCCCACGGCGAGCCCGAGCGGCTCGTAGGCGTTCCAGTTGTTGGCGTCCCAGAGGTCGCCGTTGATGGCGACGGTTGCGCCGACGCTGGTGGCGAAGCTCGACGTGCGCTGGCCGTTGGCCCCGGGGCCAGTGGCCTGCAGGTAGATCTCCGGGCGAGTCAAGTCGACCAGCACGACGTGGTAGCTCTGCGGGTCAGGCGTGGTCCGGTACAGGTGCTCGATGCCTGGAGCGATCGTGGTCCAGGTGTCGTCGGCACGGGCAACCCCGGTTGCCGCCATCAGGCCAACCAGAACGAGAGCCGATAGGCGCAGCGCCATGAACCCAACATACCAGATCCGGGCATGGGGCAACGCCGGCCTCGGGGTCGTTTGGTTGCGCAGCGAGGTGGTGTCGTCGTGGGGGCCGTGCGATGAACCGTGCAGGGGTCCTGGGGGGTGAACCGGAGAGGTGTCATGCACGACCATTGGCCAACTGCCGTAGCCACCGCGGCCCGCGTCGCCTGCTTTTGCGGGATCGGAGCAGCCTACGCCAGCCTGTTGACCACGGGAGCCTGTTCCCCTTCCCCGGATTGCTCACTCGACTCGTGCTGGGCGGAAGTGGGCTTGGAGGGCGGGATCTGCGAGGACGGCACCGGCGTCTTCAGCGACGGCACCGAGACGGAGGATGGGGATGCGACCTTCAAGAAATGCTATTGCCCCTTCGTCGATACCGCCTGTGCCGACGGCCGCACCGCAACGATGTGCATGGCGCCCGTCCACACCTCCATCGAGTCGACGGCGCTCTGGGACAGCGCCAAGTTCAGCGACGGCGCTTCGATGCACTTCAACGGTGGGTTTGCCGAGTGTTTCGACTACGACGCCTGCGACCACCTCAGCTGCGGGAACGACCCGGGTCAGTGGATGATGGAGTGCTCCCGGGGCACCGATGCGTACCACCACACCTGGGACGGCAAGGTGTTCGAGAACAACAGAGCCGGAGCGTTCCGCTACTGCGATGGCGAGTCGTTCGAGGAGGCCTCGAAGAAGTGCGTGTGGGTCATCGGGAGCTGTGCGGAGCTCAACGAGGCCGACTGCGACGACTCCCACCCGTGCTTCTGGGTGGGCGACGACTGCAATGCCTGGGCGTCGACCCGGGACTGCAGCGACCACGGCGTCCAGATCGACTGCCTCCAGGATCCGGCTTGCGACTGGGAGTGACGGGCACCCCCGCCCCACGAAGGTGCACGGCTGAGGCCCGATGCGATGCGTCGCGCGGACCTCGGCCCTGGGGCCAGAGCTGACAGCAGCTGCGAAACGCTACGCCATTCGGTACTGGTCCGCGGTTCATCATTTCAATACCGGGAGGCCTCACCAAGGAATCGGTCAGCGAGTGCCGACCGGACCTGTTGCGTCAACCACTCCATGCCCAACCGGACCAGTGGTCGCTTCTCCGGTGCTCGGCGGCCTTCATCATGAGTACCGATGGGCAGCGTGACCGATGGACGGGCGAAGTAGCTACAACAGCTGGTAACGTCACGGCTCGCCGCATAGTATTGGCTGGACTCACCTACTTGGTGTTGCCTCCCGGAGGTGGCGCCCGCGGCAGGGGCAGCGATGGAACCGACGGCCGGACTGATGGTCACCAACAGCCTGTGCCTCGTCGAGATGCTCGGCGCAGGCGGGATGGGCAGCGTGTGGATTGCCGACCATCTCGGCCTCGAGACCACGGTGGCCGTCAAGTTCATCACCACCGAGCTGGCGCTCAAGAACCCGTCGCTGGTCACTCGCTTCAAGCGTGAAGCTGGCGTGGCCGCCAAGATCAAGAGCCCCCACGTGGTGCAGATCTTCGACCATGGGCTCACCGCAGACGGCACCCCCTACATCGCCATGGAGCTGCTCGAGGGCGAGAGTCTGGAAGAGCGTCTCGAGAGCATGGGTGCCATGAATTTGCGGGAGACGGGCCTGGTCCTGGGCCAGACGGCTCAGGTGCTGTCCAAGGCGCATGGCATGGGGATCGTGCACCGCGACATCAAGCCCGCGAACCTGTTTCTCATCGAGTCGGCCTACGACCTGTTCATCAAGGTGCTGGATTTCGGCATTGCCAAGCATATCGATGCAATGAAGCAGGTATCGGTCACCTCGACGGGCTCGATGATTGGCTCGCCGCTCTACATGAGCCCCGAGCAATTCACCAGCGCCAAGGGCGTGGATGCCCGCGCCGATCTCTGGTCGCTGGCGGTCGTCGCCTATCATGCGCTCACTGGGCGGCCGAGCTTCGGGGGCGAGACCCTCGGCCAAGTGATGATGGCGGTCATGAGCAGTGACTACACGCCGCCGAAGGCGCTTCGACCCGAGCTGCCCGGACCGTTCGACGACTGGTTCGCCAAGGCCTTCGCCAAGGACATCAACCAGCGCTTCCAGACCGCTGACGAGCTCGCCTCGACCTTTCGTGCCATCTCCGCCGCGACGGGCGACCAGGGAACGCTGTCCGACGTGTCGATGACGGCGGCGCCGATCCCACCGGCTCAGCAAAGCTCCCCGGCCATGCAGGCCTCTCATGTTGCTCCCATCGCCGGGGCGGTCGCCGCCACCAGTGATCTGCCCGCCCCCTATGCGGCCGGACAGGCCGGCGGGACCGCGGGAACGCTGGAGCCGACGGCCGCGACCTTCGATCCAGGCGCCTCCGCGGATCCGATGCAGACCTTCGACCCGGCCGTCGCGGGGCCGCCCACGACCAAGACGCCCTGGGGCGTGATCGGTGCGCTCGGCGGTCTGGTGGCTGCCGCCGCGGTGGCGGGGGTGGCCTACGTGAGCATGGGCAGCGACCCCGAGGGGGCAACCACCGAGTCGGCAGAAGAGGTACCGGCGGCGGCCGATACGGAGGACACGGCCGCCACGGAGGACACGGCTGTGGCGGATGCACCATCGGCCGAGACTTCGGCGTCGTCGGCAACGGCTGCGGCCTCCGCCGAGGGAAGCGCTGAGCCGGCAGACAGCTCCGTGGCGGCCAAGCCGCCACAACCCGTGGGAACGCCGGCTGGCGGCGGCACTCGGCCCAAGGCGACGGCAACGAAGTGGACGCCGAAGCCCACTCCCACAGCAACCCCCGGAGGCGACGAGAAGTATGGCTTCTAGGCGACGACGACATGTTTCGGTGGCACGGGCACTGCTCGTCTGCGGCGCGCTCGGTTGCACCGCGGTGGCGCCGAGCGCCTGGGCGCAGGGCGCCACACCGTCAGCGGCGGACAAGGAGACGGCCCGTAGCCTGATGCGCACAGGTGACGCCAAATACGCCAAGGCCGACTACGCGGGGGCGGTCGCCGACTACCGGGCGGCCGACCTCATCATGGGCGTGCCGACCACCCGACTGCCGCTCGCCAAGGCGCAGGCGAAGCTCGGCCAGTTGCTCGAGGCGCGCGACTCGGCCCTCAGCGTGGCCCGGATTCGGAAGGTGGCAGGCGAGCCACCCGCCTTCGACGGAGCGCGGGAAGAGGCGTCGGCGCTGGCACGGGCGCTGGCGGGACGGGTGCCATCGCTGAAGCTCGTCATCAGCGGCGCCGACCCGAGTGCTGTGCTGTCGGTCACCGTCGACGGCAAGCCCGTACCGGCCGGCCTCATCGGGGTGCCGCGCAAGGCGAACCCCGGCGGCCATGCCGTGGTGGTCAAGGCGGACGGCTACGAGACCGTGAAGCAGATCGTCCAGCTCAAGGAGGGGGAGCAACACGACGTGCCCATCGCGCTGCGCAAGACCGGGGAGCCGCCGGCGACCGTACCGCCGGCACCCGGCCCGGGAGCCCCACCGGAGCCGTCGCCAGGTTCTGAAACCGGAACGGCTCCCACCCCCGTGGGCGGTGACGCATCCGAACAGCCCTCGTCCGGCGGTCTGTCGCCGCTGGTTTGGGTCGGGTTCGGTGTCGGCGCCGCCGGCCTGGCGGTCGGCGCCATTACCGGTGCCGTTGCGGCAGGGAAGGCTAGCGACCTCAGGGATCGTTGCCCCGACGATTCCTGCCCCCGCGCGGAGACCGAGGACGACTACGACAGCACCTACACCATGGCCCACGTGTCCACCGTGGGGTTCGTCGTGGGAGGTGCTGGCGCGGCGCTCGGGTTGGTCGCCCTTTTCGCTTTCAGCGGTGACGACGAGCCCGACACCGCCACAATCACCGTGCAGCCGAGCATCGGTCTCGGCACACTCGGCATCACCGGGAGGTTCTGATGAGCTGGCGCCTGGCAACGACTCTGATTGGGACTGGCGTGCTGGCCATCAGCTGCCACGCCGCGCTCTCCCTCGACGATCTGGAGCTCGTCGACGGCAACGGCGGTGGTGGTGGTTCCAGTACCAGCAGCAGCAGCAGCAGCAGCGGGATCGGCGGGACCGGCGGAATCGGTGGGCTCGGCGGGGCCGGTGGTCAAGGTGGGACTGGCGGCGACCCCTGCGACCCAGATCTCTGCCCGGGCTCCGACACCGACTGCACCAAACGGATCTGCAACGAAGACGACGAGTGCGACATCGAGCACGAGCCGGTCGGGACGACCTGCACCGGCAGCGGCGAGGAGCAGGTCTGCGACGGCGAGGGCACCTGCGTCGAGTGCAACGAGACCGGCGATTGTGACGGCACCGACGTGTGCGACGGAAACAATTGCGTACCAGCCACGTGCACCGATCTGCAGCTGAACGGCACCGAGACGGATGTCGACTGCGGCGGCGGTGACTGCTCGCCCTGTGCGAACAACGAGGCTTGCCTGGTGGCGACCGACTGTCAGAGTGGCTTCTGCGACAGCCTGGTCTGCATGCCCTGCGCGACCGAGGCCGAATGTCAGAACGCCGAGTATTGCGACGGCAACCAGGAGTGTCAGCCGCAGAAGGTTGATGGCCTCGGGTGCGTCACCGACATCGAGTGCCTGAACGGCCACTGCCCAGGCCAAGACCAGGTCTGCTGCGGCACCATCTGCGA
>JAUVCD010000399.1 GCA_030590865.1 Myxococcales bacterium
CCACCGGATCACGCTTCGCATGAACTCGCGTGCATGACGAGTTGCCGTCTCCAGCTCATACCGGAACGAACTGGGGTGGAACGATTCGTTCCCCCTGAGTTCGTTCCGCAAATCGGGCGAAAAGCGGTCCATTGTGTCGACGCTCGACCAGCAAACGGGCACTTGGCGGTCGCCACACGGAACGAACTGGGGTGGAATGATTCGTTCCCCCTGAGTTCGTTCCGCCCCGCGCCCGACCGGTGTCGGTATGAGGGATCTCTCAGAGGCGAACCCCGCCCCTACTATTCGGCGCTCCTGAGCTCGACCTTGGTAATCAGGCCATGCTCGACCTGGTAGGTCGCTGCGGCGCGTACATAGGGGCGCTTGGCGATGCCGGTGACCAGCTCCTCGTCGATGACGGTGCCGTCGATTACGGTGCGCCGCAGGATGCGGATGTTGAGCTTGGGACTCGACGTGAAGAGCTTGTCGTAAATGGGCCGCATGGCCTCCCGACCTTTGGCGACGACTTTGCCGCCCGGCTGCTTGATGATCTCCACGTTGGGGGCGTAATAGGAGAGGAAGCGGTCGAGGTCTCGGGCCTGGTAGGCTTCCACTTGCTGTTGGACCACGCTTGCCGGATTGGGGTCGACTAGACGGTTCGGCTCGAGCATTGCGCCGGCCTTGATCACCCGGTGTATGCGCCGCAGTGCCTCGATGTCAGCCAAGGGGTCGGCATCGAGCACCAGCAGATCGGCCCATTGGCCCTTTTCGAGAGTTCCCATGGTCGGCTTGGCCGCAAAGACTAGGGCGGCGTTGCGGGTTGCCGATAGCAGCACCGCCTCGTTGCTCATGCCGGCCTGGACCATCAGCTCGAGCTCGTGGTGAAGCGACGAGCCGTGGAGGGTGCCGATGTTGCCGGCGTCGGTGCCGGCGGCCACGGTGATACCCGCCTCGTGTACTCGTTTGAGGTTCGCGCTCATCATGGGCGCCCGGGCGCGCATCTTCTTCACCCGCTCGGCGCTGACTGCGGCGATCTTGGCTGATTGGACGGCCGCCAAATCGCTCCACGACGCCATAACGGTGGGGTCACCATAGCGTTGCTCGATGTCGATCAGCTCAGGCTCACCGCCGAGCACCTCGGCATATCCCTCCATTACGGCAAGGGTGGGAATGTAGATCGTGCCACGCTCCTTCATGAGATCGATGAGGGCATCGTCCACCGGAGCGTCGTGCACGCTATGCACCAAAATGTCAGCCCCAGCCTCGACCACCGCTGTGGCGGCGGAGAGCTCGGTGGCGTGGACGGCAACCCGTACTTTGCCGGCGTGGGCTGCCTCGATGGTCGCCTTCATCATTGCTTTGGCGGCCGCCGCATCATGGTCAGGCAGCACGATGTACCAGATCTTGATCAGGTCTGGCTTGCGGGCGAGCTGGGCGGCGACCAGCTCGCGGGCACGCTCTGGCGTGGGCGCCTGGATGATGGGCGGGTCGCCGAGATCGAGCTGCGGCCGGGCCAAGGTGGAGACCAGCGGTCCGGCGACGGCCAGCCGGGGCGCGAGCAGCATGGTCGCCGCTTGCTGGCGCACGTCGAAGTTCCAGAAGGGACCACCGACGTCGACTACGGCGGTGATGCCGCACACCAGATAGCGCCGGAACAGATCGGCCCGCGACTGCTTCAAGGCAGCTTGGTCCTCGGCGTAGTCCCAGACCGAGCGCAGATCGATGATGTCGGGACGAGTGTAGAGCCCGGCGGACTGGAAGAGGTGGATGTGGGAATCGATCAGGCCGGGGACGATCCACTTGCCCTTCACGTCGATGGTGAGCGCATCGGCGGGCACGGTCACTTGGGCGCGAGGTCCGACCGCCTGGATGCGATCGCCGGCGATCAACACCACGGCATCGCCAATCGCCGCCTTACCCGTACCATCCCACACGGTCGCGCCAACCAGCGCGGATAGCTTCGCAGGCTTGGGCAGGTTAGCCGACGAATAGAGCCTCGAGCTGGCCACGGCTGGCGCCGAGCCGACGGGCAACACAGCGGCGTCCACCCCTCGAGGGGGCGTGCCACTAGAGGGGTCGCAGGCGCTCGCACCGGCCAGGGCAAGAACGATCAACTGCACCTCGACCCACTGAAGCCACGATCGCTTAGCTCTCATAGTGCTGCTCCCAGATGGCATCTTTCGCTCAGCGCGCGGCCGCTCCCATGGCGGCCTCGCGACAGGGCGGTCACCAACGAACCAGTCGCTGCCGGTCACCGCCGTCCAAAGCCGCGCTGAGTCTACCGCCTGCGCCCGACCGGCGTCAGTCGCGACGTGGCTCCGCTCATCGCTTCTGCGAGACCGGCAGGATGGCGCTGGCGCTGCAGTTGACGGTGCCGGGACCCGCTGGTCAACTGAACGACGCACCCCAACCCGGAGAATCAGATGCGTTGGACGGCATGGTTGATCGCAACAGCAGTCGGTAGCGCGATGAGTGTGGGTGTCCCGGCCGGCGCAGCTCACGCCGCCACGGTCACCATCGGCGACCACCAGGAGATCCTCGTCGACGGCGAGCCCTTCTTGCCGATCATGCAGTGGCTCCAGAGCTCGTCACGCATCGAGGCTCAAAAGGACCTGGGCATCAACACCTTCGTCGGCAACGGCGGCCAGAACAGCTCGCAAGACTATCTCGACGAATGCGCGGCCCAAGGGGTCTGGGGCGTCATGAGCCCCGGCGACATGTCGGTGTCCTCCCACGAGTCGCTGCTCGGCTGGATCTTCGGCGATGAGCCCGATCTGGAGAGCAACCAGGTCGAGCCGGCTGATGTGCTCGCCGAATACCAGACCATCAAGGCGGCGGATCCCAATCACCTCACCTTTCTCACCGTCACAGGCCGCTTCTACAGCGAATTCGATGCCCCCCCCTGGATGAACGGCAGCCGGGATCGCTATTACGACTATGCCCAGGCCACCGATGTAATCGGGTTCGATATCTATCCCATCTACGGCTGGTGCCGGCCCGACTGGCTTCACATGGCAGGGGCGGCCCAAGAAGAGCTGGTAAGCATCTACGCGCCTGCCAAGCCGACCTACCAGTGGATCGAATGCGCCCGCACTTCGAGCCAGTGGTGTGAGCTCGACGAGCGGGGCGAGGACGATGGGCCCTATCCTGAAGAAGTGCGCAACGAGGTCTGGCAGGCCATCGCCCACGGGGCCACGTCCATCGGCTACTTCACCCACAGCTGGGAGTGTCCTGGCTACACCCAGTTTTGCCTCACCACCGAGCAAGAAACCGAGCTGACCCGCACCAATGGGCAGCTGACCGCGCTGACTGCACAGATTCTGTCGCCTCGCTACAACGAGCAAGTGACGGTGATGACCAGCCCGGATGCTCAGATCGACTGGATCGCCAAGGAGATCCAGGGGCAGGTCTACCTATTCACGGTCAACGTCGACCGAGCCACCACTGAGGCCACCTTCACGGTGCCCGGGATGGTGGCTGACAGCGCGGTCACGGTGGTCGACGAGGCCCGGACCGTGCCCGCCACCGGCGAGTCGTTCAGCGACAGCTTCGAACCGTTGGGGGTGCACATCTACGCCATCGATCGGGTCAGCGCTGCTGGCGGAGGCGGCGCTGGGGCTGGCGGAAGCTCGAGCGGCACCGGCGGCGGCGGGACCGGCGGCTCTTCGACACCACCGCCTGGGACCAATGACGACGAGGGTGGCTGTGGTTGTCGTCTGGTGGGCCCCGCCGTGCCTTCGATGGCCGCCCTGGCCGGACTGGTCTTGCTGACCTTCACCCTGACGCGCCGGCGACGGAGCTGAGGTCAGACGTGATTCGGCTGCCCTGGCGCCCCCCTCAGTCACGACAACCCTCAGTCGCGACAACACAGAGCCCCGCCCTCGGCAGGCGACGGCTTGATGACGTGGAGCGCTTCCACCTGGAGATTGGCCCATGAACCGCAGTCCCAAGCCAGCGAGCTGTTGCACGAAAAATACGACAACTGTCGGTTGAGAGGATCGCAGTTGAGGCCGGCGACCTGTCCCAACAGAAAACCACAGCCCAGCAGATTGTTGTTACCGATGCCCGTGCAGTCGCTAGTGTTGCTGGCCTGAGCCTGGCGCACAATCCACAGGAGGGTGCTAGAGATCGAGACCTGAGGACACTGGCCGGTGCTCGCGGCCTGAGCCACCTCGGTGGCATCCTCACAGACATGCCAACCCAGAGCACAGAGGTCGGCCACCGAGCACCCCGTTCCGTTGGGATTGCCGCTGTCGTTGCCGGCAAGGCGATTGCAGGCCGGCTGCATCGACGACGGGGTCGTGACGCCGGGCACGTTGAAGCCACCATCGCAACCCGCGATGTTGGGCTCGCTGCTGATGGTCACGTAGCCCTCCCGAGTGCCATCTGAACACCCGATGGGGTCGCTGCCGCCCGTGCTGCCGCCGGCACCGCCGCTACCCCCTGCCCCGCCGGTGCCCCCCAGACCACCGCCACCATGGCCACCTGCCCCGAAGCCGCCAGCACCGGTACTGCTGGTCGAGGTCCCGCCGCCAACTCCCGAGGTGCTGCCACCGGCACCGCCACCACCATCGCCACCATCCCCCGAGGTCGCCCCACCTCGGTCATAGGCGAGGTCACCGATCCCCCACAGGGCGTTGCAACCAACCATGGCCACCAGCCCGAAGACCGGACCGAGCTGCCTGAGCAGCTCGCCCCGACCCTGGCCGCGGTTGTGCAGCTGACCGGCTGGGTGGCGTGGAGTCACAAGGGCGCCAGTATACGCGACCCGCTACCTGGCGAGGATGGTCTGTATGCTGCTGGGCTTGCTGCCGGGCTTGCCGCTGGACCTGCTGCCGGCTCTGTCGCTCAGGGCTGAACGAGGGACAAGGCTGCCTGGCAGTGATCCCCGAGGACCGCCTTGGCCTCTTCTTTGAGCTTGCACAGCTGCAGGCAGCGGTCCATTTCCTCTCCCTGTCCTGACCGCAACGCCCGCCGGGCGATCTCTTCGATGTGTCCGTCGAAGAGTTTCCGACGCTCAGCAGGGAGCTTGCTCCATTGAGCAGCCACCAGCTTCCGCACGCTCTTGGACAGAGACGTCAGGGTCAACCAGCGCGGGCCTGAGGCGACCACGGCTTCAGCCACGGCGCGGGCGATCCGATCGCCCCCAGGCGTGCCCTCGCAGCCCGTGGGCTGGAGCTCGGCGCTGACGTCCGCTGGCCTCAGCTGGCCCTGGGCCACTCGGCGGAGCAGCGGGGCCGCACCCTTGGCCAAGGCTTCATCGGTGCGGCCCAAGGTGCCACCCTCGATGTTGCGCGCCAGCCGATCGCAGCGGGTCTCGTGCTCCCGACGCTGCTTAGCCTCAGCCGCCTTGCGGGCCTCCGCCTTCTCCTTCGCCGCCCGCTCCTGCCGCGCCTGGTCCCGCTGCGCTTCACAGGCCACCTGCTCTTGGTCGAGCCGGGCCAGCTGGGCGCTGCTCGCCCGCTCCAGATCGGTTTCGCTGATGGCCTCGACGGCACAGGGATCGCCAGCATCGAGCTGGGCATCCACGCGACTACGTGCGAGCTGCCGGCTGTACGCCCAAAACAGCATCACCGACAGGACGACGAGAATGGTGGCCGCGGCCACGACGCGGACCAGCCGCCGGCGCCGATAGGCCTCTACCAGCTCGCGGCCGTTGTCGATCGAGTCGCGACAGTCGCCCAGCATCAACTGCCACCGATCGAGATCCTCCGAGAGGATTCTGAGCGGCCCTGCGAGATCCTTGTCCCGCTTCATCTTTTCGGACAGGCGCAGCAGGCACAGGCCGACGTCGGGGGGGCGGCCATCGACGGTCAGATCGGCCACCCCAGAGAGCAGGCCACCGACGTGGCCGGTGTGGACCTGCCACTGGCCGGTGGCGATGCGCTGGTTGTTCTCGATGCGCTGGATCAGCTCGCGCAGCGCGTCCATGGGCAGCAGCTTGGACACGTAGGCCGATGGCACGCCGACCGACTTGGACACCGTATCGATGCCCTGCTCGACCCCGCCCATCAGGTTGTCGACCGTCAGCTGGGCCAGGCCCGCATCGACCTGACGGGCCATGATGCACCGGCCAGCATAGGCAACCGGGCCAAAGGCCACCGTCATGAATTTCGAGCCGAGTTGCGCAGCCATGGCGACGTCACCGAAGGGAATTGACCCAACAGGACCCGGCAACCGTAGGGGGTCAGGGGCGGGACGGCAATCGGTGCTGGCTAGCCCGGCGGCTCACTGAGGTGGTCGCGCAAGAACCTCCGCACCTGGCGCCAGGCAGCCGCCGCGGGCTGGGCGGCGTAGCGCGGGCGCGACGGATTGGCAAAGTCGTGGCCCCCGTCGAGACGCACTAGCTGGTAACGCTTGCCCCCTGCTTGCTCGAGGCCAAACTCGAAGCGTTGGACCGCCTTGAGATCGATCACCTCGTCCTGGTTGCCAAACACGGCCAGCAGCGGAGCTTCGAGCGCCGCGAGCTTTTCGGCCTGTTGACTCAGGTGACCGTAATAGGTGACCACGGCATCGAGCTGGGGCGCCGCCAAGGCGAGATCGACCGCCCAACGTCCGCCAATGCACCACCCGATGGCACCACGTTTCGGTGCCTTGATGCGGTCGTCCTCAGCGAGGAACGCGAAGGCGTCGAGCAGCTGTTGCCGCGCTGCGGTGTCGTCGACCTTGGCCATCAGCTCGTCAGCCTCGGCTGGCGCCTTGGCCACTGCGCCCCCGTAGAGATCGACGGCCAAGGCGGCGTAGCCTTCAGCAGCGAGCCGCTCGGCCCAGCGCTTGGTGTGGTCGTCAAGGCCCCAACGGTCATGGATCAGCACCAGCCCCGGCAGCGGCGGCTGTCCCTTTTTGGGCAAGCTCAAATAGGCGCGGCCGGCGCCCACCACCAGGCCCTCGCCTCGGTACGGAGGCGCCTGGTCGGGGGCCAAGAGCAGCAGCTGCCGGAACTCCTGCTCCGACCGGATGTCGGTCGGAGAGCCCGGGGAAGCCGAAACACTAGGCGCTGCCGACGGCACGGCAGAACCAAGGCTGGCCTGCGGCGCCGCCGTCTGAGCCGGCCCTGGCCGCGCAGGTTTGTCCTCGTCGCAGCCTCCCATGAGCAGCGTGACCAGCACCACGAGAGTGATTTGCCGTGGCCCCATCACGAGTACTGGCGATCGGTCTCGAAGTAGGTGGTGATGGCGTCAGCGACCACGTTGCCAATGAGCGCGGCCTTCCCAAGCTGCTTGGCGGTGACGGGCAGGGGTCGACCGGTATTGTCGTCGAAGGAACAGACCAAGTCCTTGCGCACTTCGAGGCCGATTGAGCTCGGCCGCTCCTTCGAGCGTCGGAACTTGCTGAGGATCCGGGCGCTGTCCAGAAACCGGCCGATATGCTGATAGGCGAGCAGCGACTCGTGAAACCGTTTGCGGAGACTGGCGGGCACCTTGCGGAAACGGTGCAGGTAGCTGCGCAACGCCTCGGCCTCCTGGGTGCGCAAGTTGGTGTTGAGCAGCATGGCCCACACCAATTTGTAGGCCGGGTCGTTTTTGGTATCCGGGCAAGCCTCGTTGAAATGGCGACGCAGAAAACAGAAGAAGAACCAGACCTGGGCCCGCACCTCCATGCTGCCCTCGGGCATCGAATAGGGGTGGTTGTGTAGCACCCTGAAGCCGGTGCGCTCCAGGTTGAGCGAGATGCGGTCCCGCAACGTGCGACTACAGGTCGTCTCGCCCAGCACATCGGGATAGAGCGGATCGAACACGCCGAAGGGCATGCGGGACTCACGTTCGTAGTGGGCTATCGAGCTGAGCAAGCTCAGATGGGGGCGACGGGTCTTGCTGGGGTTGCGCTCGTCATAAGAATGAATGGCGAGCATCATGAGCTTGCCGTCGAGCAGCTCGCCTTCGATGATGTTGGAAATACGATCGTAATAGCGCTCGAGCAGATGCATCTTCTGCTCATGGCTCAGCTTGGTGGTGTAGAGCCGGCCAATGGCGAGGCGTTCCAGGGAGCCATGCACGCCAGGGGGCGACGCGCCTGGAAACCGGTTGAAGTCGAGCAGCGCCCGGGCGACGCGACACCGCCCATAACCACCCACGCCCATCGCCCCGGCGATGCGGCTGGCCACCAGGTTGGCGCCCCAGTCCCGCTCTTGGATGAACTGGGCGTTGAGCCGGCGCCGATTGACCAGCGGCTTGCCATCTTGTCCCGCGTAGAGCTCGGCGGGAAGGATGTCACCGTCATGAACGGTGTGGACCATGATGCGGTCGCGATATTCCTCGGGGATCAGGCGGTCACCGGCTGGCGGCACGCTGACGAACTCGTAGGGGCGATCGCAGTCTTCGACTTTGAATAGCGAGGCTCGGGGCAAGGTCTCCTCGTCAGGTAAGCGCCAGGACCGCTGCTGGGCCCGTGAGTCGAGTGACTCGGCTGGCGCCCGGTGAATGCTACACTCTCGGCCCGTGGTGCCCAAGATCATGTGGGTGATGCTGCCTCTGGGGCTCTATGCGGGTTACGCAGCCGTCACGGCCATCCGCAGGCGGGTCCCAGTGCGGCAGGTGTTCAACGCCCACACCAGCCTGCTGCTGATGCTCTATCTGCTGGCTACCGCCGCCCTTGGCGTGTTCTGGGTCGCCCGCCAGCAGCTGCCGGTCTTCGACCTACATTACCTGTTCGGCTATGCGACCTTGCTACTGGTCGCCATCCATCTGGTCCTAAACCTGCCACTGGCATGGCGGCACCTGACCCGTCGGATCCGCCCCATGGCGCGAGCCGGCCCGCGGGCCACGGCGGCCCGGCGGTCGCTGACCTCGTGGCT
>JAUVCD010000390.1 GCA_030590865.1 Myxococcales bacterium
TCGAGTCACATCGGGCGATCCCGACCGGCGGAGCAGGGCGAGGGCGGGGACGCCTTCACCGTGTTCTGGCTGAAGGACTAGCGGGACGTGGCGATCTTGGACACCCTAGGGGTCAGTCCTCCCTAGCCCTTCGCTTATCCCTCTTGACACCGTCGTAGGTTATCGAGGCCGGCCGGGAGGGGTTCGACCGCAGGCATCGTTTGCCGTCAATTCTCGTCGTCGAGACGGTCCCACTCCTCGTCTTTCCACCACCCGAACGACAGCCGCTGCTCAAAGGATGGCTCGGCCTGCAGCGCTCTATCCATGGCAAAAAAGATCGGTCGTTGAGCAAGCCGCAGGATGTCGATGTTGTGTTGACGGCCCCGCGCCACGATGTCGTTGCTGTCCGCTTCGACTAGGTATCCCACGCCGTAGTTCCACGCCCACAGCCGATAGACGACCTGCTCTGAGTCCAAGTCGACCACGTCGGCCACCTCGAGTTGGTTCTCCGGCTCCGAAAGAACGTCCAGCACCCGCAGCGGGTGCCAGATAGTCTCGAGCTGTTCTTGCTCCTGCTCGGTGAGCTCGTCGACGTTGATGGGGCGACGGTATCGCTTCAATGCCAGCTTCGGCGGCCTCTGCGGCACGTAGCTGGTCTCGCGGGCTCGGGCGTCGATGCTCTCTTGGCCTTGGCTCTGCTGTGCCTGCGTCGTTGGCGAGGTGTCGCGCTTGTCGTCGTCCCTGGGCATGTCGGCAGGATACGTAACAGGGCCCTAGAAACAAGGTGCGGGGAGTCACGCTGGGTCATATTCTCGATTCTGTTGAGCAGCGTGTCGGGAAGTTGGACATCGGCGCCCCTCTTGCGCCCTCGCAGCGGGCATAGCGCGACGCGCTTGCTGGATGGCCGCGTCTTACTCGTTGGCGGTGGAGAGCGATCGCGCGCCAAGCGCAATGGGGTCTGCGACTTCGACGACCCGCGGTCCCATGACACGGCGGAGATCTTCGACCCCGTGACAGGCAAGAGCCATTCAGCTAGCAGCATGGCCGAGCCTCGGGAAGCGCACTGCGCTGTGATGCTCACCGACGGTAGCGTTCTGATCGTGGGCGGTTTCGGTGACTATGGATGAATCCGGCCTTTGGCCACCGCGGAGCGGTGGCATCCGAGCACCAACGGCTGGCAGCGCGGCAGAGGCATGTCGAGCCGAGGATTTGGGTTCGGCATGCTGAGCGACGATGATCATTGCGTCGTGATAGTCGGTGGCTTGTTCGACCAGCCGAGCGATGACGAGTTGCCGAGCAAGCCCGTGAGCACCGTGAGCGCGTGGCACACTGGTGCTGTCGAATGGGAGGCGCAGCAGCCGCTAGCGACCGGACGCTATTGCCACGCCACCCTGAGTCTCCAGTCGGGCGAGCTGCTCGTGGTGGGTGGGTTAGCTGCCGCGGCGGAGGGGCCAGGGTTGGTGGGGCTCACCTCGGTCGAGCGACGACGACGTGATGGTAACTGGGTTGGTTGCGCCCCATTGCCTCATCGCCTCGCGGAGGCGACAGCAACGCTTCTCGTCGATGGCAAGGTCCTGGTGTGCGGCGGATACGACGAAGACAGCACGGCCTTCGCGATGGTCTATGACCCGGACGAAGATCGCTGGCAGCAGATCGACTCGATGGCTTTCGCCCGCGCCGGACATCGCGCAGCCAGGCTCGCCGACGGTCGCGTGTTGATCGTCGGTGGCTCCCAGGATTGGGACGGCGCGCCTGTGGATGCCGCCGAGCTTTGGGATCCCGAGACCCAGGCGTGGACTACCATCGAAGGCCCACGCTGCCTGCGTTTAGGCCACAGTCTGACGCCCCTCCTCGACGGCCGCTTGCTGGTCACCGGAGGCAGCGGCGTCGCGGCTGTCGATGCCGTCGAGATTTGGTCGCCGGCGCACTGATTGTGCGTGCGACGAGCTGCGCTGTTGGTGGTTGGAGCGGCGGGCCACGGTTGGCCACGGCTGGCTGCCCAACATCACGATTGCATCATGGTTGTCCTGGGATGCGATCCTTTGGTCCGCGCTGGCGTCGAATCGTGGCAGGCTAGCGAACCCTCATGCACATCAAGACCATCACCCCATGGCTCCCGCTGATCGCGGAGCGCTCCCGTGGGGGTACCGAAGCTGCTGCCTGCCGGCTCTGATGTGCTCGGAATCGTCTGAAGGAGTTGCCATGACACGAAGGAACACGCTCATCGCCCCTGCAACCCTTGCGCTGCTCGCCCTGGCAGCCTGCGAGCCGACCCCGCCGGCGGGCCCGACGCCTGACACTGCGACCCATCCCCCGAGCACCGTCAGCACCCAGCCAAGCGCCCAACCGAGCGCCACCGCCAAGCCTGCCAAGCACGACATCGCGCCGAGCATTCCGATCGCCACGGCCGGTCCCGCTGAGATCGCCGTCAACGCCAGCAATGGCTTTGGCATGGCGCTGTACCAAGAGCTCAAGGCCAAGCCCGGCAACTTCGTCTTCTCGCCGGCCAGCATCTCGGTGGCGCTGGCGATGACTTATGGCGGGGCCAAAGGTGATACGGCGGCGCAAATGGCCAAGACGTTGCAGGTAGGCGCAGACGCTGACGCCTTTCACGATGCTTGGGCCACCCAGCTGAACGGCTGGCAGAACCACAAAGGCGCCGAGATCGCAGTAGCCAATCGTCTCTTTGGCGACAAGAAATACACTTTCGAAGCGCCCTACCTCGCCCACTCCAAGTCCCGCTACGGCGCCCCGCTGCAAGCCGTCGATTTCGCCGGCGCGCCGGAGAAGCAACGGGTGAAGATCAATGGATGGGTTGCTGAGCAGACCCACGACCGCATCCTGGATCTCATCCCGGCGAACGGCGTCTCGTCCGATACGCGGATGGCGCTCGTCAATGCCATCTACTTCAAGGCCCAGTGGAACGAGGCGTTCCCCAAGCGTCGGACCAAGGATGAGACTTTCACCACCGCCGATGGCACCAAGGTGACGACGCCGATGATGATGCACACGACCCACGCGCGCTACGGTGAGGTCGACGGGGTCCAGCTCATGGAGCTGCGCTACAAGGGAGGAGGGTTCGCCACCCTCTTCGTGTTGCCACCGCAGACTGAGAAGATTGGCGACCTGGAGAGCAAGCTCGACAAGGGGCTGCTCGACCAGTGGACCGGCGCGGTGAAGGGCCAGCGCGTCCAGATTCGCTTGCCGCGCTTCACCATCAAGCCCGGCGGTGCCGTCGAGTTGAGCGACCCGCTGAAGGCCATGGGAATGAAGCTGCCCTTCGTGCCCAGTGGCGCCGACTTCACGGGCATCACCAAGCCAGCGAACCTAGCGGACCGACTTTACATCGAGAAGGTCTACCACAAGGCTTTCGTCGCCATGGACGAGGCGGGCACCGAGGCTGCCGCCGCTACCGCTGTCCTGATGGCCCGCGCCGGCGGTGCTGCGGTGGAGCCCCCGACGTTCCACGCCGACCGACCATTCCTCTTCTTCATCCGCGATACGAGCACCAACTTGGTGATGTTTGCCGGGCGGGTCGTCGATCCGACGAAGTAGACCTCGACCTCGACCCTTCCGAGTCAATCCGCGCGAATCTCGTGCACCGTCACCCCATCGAGGGTCTCGACGAAGTCTGCCCCGAACGCCCGCGACGGCGTGAGCGCTCCCGGCTCGACGCCCTCCAGGACTCTCTCGACTGAGCGAATCGCAGCGTCGGCGGTGAAGCTGTAGCCATCTGGAGTGGTCAGTGTGCCACTCACCCGGCGTCCGGCCGGATTGCGAACCTCACCCCACACCTCGGCGCGGCCCGCGTCACGCTGCTTGGCATCTGGGCCTTGGACGGCGAGCTCGACGAGCTTCTTGAGGCCCCACTGCACGGATCGGCTACCGAAGGTTCTCCTCAGCTTCACCGCGAGCCGTGATGCTCGAACCAGCGCCGGGGGCATGGTCATGTACACCATGATGTTGGGAATGCCTGTGGCGTGATAGGCGGTCGACACGTCGCCCCAAGGGACGGAGACCACCCGTCGCGGCCGATCGTGGAAGGTCACTTTGCGGCTGCGATAGCCGGGAGGAACCGGCACGATGCGGCCGTCCAGCCGGATGCAGCCCCCAAAGGGCAGCGCTTCGACCATGGTCTTGGTGGTTCCTTGGCTCGCTCGCCCAAGGCCAAAAAAGGCCAGCTCGAGATGCGTGGCATCCGGGAGGCGCTCGGCGAGCCGGGCGGCGAGGCAGTCGGTGGGCACGACGTCGAATCCGACCCCAGGAATCAAGCAAACGCCGGCGCGCTGTGCGTCATCGGTGCGCTTGTGGATCGCCTCGAACACGCTGATCTCGCCGGTGACGTCCAGGTAATGGGTCTTGGTCGCCAAGCAGGCGTCGACCATGGGGCGAGCAGTGGCCGAATAGGGTCCGGCCGCGTGCAGCACTGCGTCCACGTTGGTCAGTGCTGTGCGAGTAGCGCCTGGATCATCTAACGAGAAAACTCGGGCTGGCAGGTCTAGGCGTGCAGCCAGCGAGTCGATCTTTTCACGGTGTCGTCCCGCCAGGATGGGTGCCAGGCCTCGCTCCCGTGCCAGCTCGGCGGCGAGCTTTCCCGTGTACCCATTGGCTCCGTAGATCATCCAGCTCTTGGCCATGTCTCACCTCGCCGTCTCAGGTCCTGCCGGCTCTCTGGTCACTCGTCGATATCAGGAAACTCGGGGTCCTGGTGACTCATCACCGCCGTGACCCCGTAGATGCACTCGCCTGTGGCCATCAAAGTGGTCGCCCGGTCACGCTCGAGCTCGAGGGCCTCGGCTTCGGACAGGTAGGGGCTGCGCCGGATCACCTCGAGGGCTGCGCGAACAGCCCGTGGACCGTTGGCGGCGATCGAGCGGGCCAGCTCGAGCGCCTCTTGGAGGGCCTTGCCAGGGGCGCTCACTCGGTTGGCCAGGCCCAAGGTCAGCGCCTCGTCACCTTTGACTCGTCGCGCCGTCAGAATGAGCTCGGTGGCCACCGCTCGCCCCACCAGACGGGGCAGAGCGCCGCAGCCGCCCATGTCGGGTATGAGACCGAGGCGCACCTCGGAGAAGCACAGCTCTGCGTCCGGATCGACGACCCGCAGATCGCTGCGTATCGCCAGCTCTGCACCTCCGCCGAAGGCCAGTCCGTTGACCGCTGCGATGATGGGAACCGGCAAGGCGACGAAAGCGTCGATCGCCGGGCGTAGCTTGGTGAGTAGCTCACGCATCGGCCCGGGATCACCGGTCTGTGCGGCGGTGGCCAGGCCGGCCATTTGCGGGTTGTCCGGGCTCAGATCCATGCCTGCGCAGAACGCCGGTCCTGCTCCGGTGATCACGATGGCTCGCGGCAGCTTCGCACCGAGCTCGCAGGTCGCCTCGGAGAGCCCCGCCCACATGACCTCGTTGAGTGCGTTGTGTTTTGCCGGCCGCCGAAGGGTGACCACTGCCACTCCGTTGGCCCGCTCCACGGTGACCTTTCCATCGGACATAAAACCGATATATCGAACCGAGGCGACGCGTGCCAGTGCTGGGGCCAGGCAGATGGTATGCTGAGATTACGTCAACTTACATTATAGTACTTGCCACGACGCGGAGTTGCTCCCTGAGTGCCCAGCTGGGGACGCCGCGGTAGCTTTCAAAAGGACAATCGCCGTCCCCCTGGAAGGCAGCTCCCCTGGAAGACGACACTGGAGGACAACAGCAACGATGCGAAAAGACGTGGAGGCAGTCCAGCGCACTACTGAGCGCCGAAATAACGAGGACGACGCGGAGCGTCTGAGCGAAGTGGTCCCTCAGTTGGCGACCCTATCGCTCCAGATCGAAGAGACGGATCCCGAAAACCCGAACGAAGACGTGGCCTACGTGCGGCACATCGTCGTGGGGCGCGCTCCTGCGCTCTTCGTGCTCCCTTGCACCGACCGTAAGTGCGATGGGGGACACGACTTCACCAAGCTGGTCCTCGGCGCCTTGAAGAAGCAGCAAGCGACCTTCGAGGGCCAGGACGCTTGCGGCGGGCAAGCCAAAGAAGGCCCTTGTTCCCGTGAGATGAGCTTCGTCGCTTCCGCGACCTACGGCGATTGAGAACTGATGCTGGTCGGTTGACCGAGACGCCCGCCCAGGGCCGAGCGGCGCAGGGATGTCACTCCTGCGGCGGCCGTTAGCGGCCGACCACCCGACTGCCGACAGTTGCGAGTCGCGGGACCACGAATTCTGCCATTGATCGGTTCAGGGTTTGGGCGTCGGCTACCCGACCCTCCCGCAGCAGTAAGAAGCGGATGTCCGCTTTGGCATGTACCTTGTCGCCCACCAGCAAGTGCTGTTGGAACGTTGCGGCCCGCCGGGCGACTGAGATGAGCCGCGTGTCCACCAAGAACCGTGCGAAGGGGCGCAGCTCGCGGCGATAGTGAATGTCGACATGAGCCACCACCGGAGCGAGGCCATCTCGAACCCACTGGACCACCACCCGGTTGCGCATGCCCCAGTCCCAGCGGCCCAGCTCCATGACCTCCAGATAACTGGCGTAGTTCATGTGCAAATTCGAGTCGAGGTAGGCTAGGCGCACCCGGTGGTGTAGCCGACCGACCTTACTGGGCGAGCTCCAGAGGGAGCGCACCATGGTGGCCGCGATGCTACGAAGCGGTACCGGCATGATTGGCGTTGGGGAAGGGGAACGGTCGGCCCGTCACTTTGCGCGCTCGGCCACGAGATCGTAAGCGATGGTGCAAGGCAAGGTGTCGGCGATGGGTTCAGGGCCCTGTAGCAGGTCGGCGCAGCTCGAGTCGGCCAGGGGCGTGAAGCCATAGTTGACCGAGCCCGCGAAGCTCTCGAATCCCTCGGCCTCGGTTCCTTCGAGCACCCCTTCGAGCTCGTCGAACCGCTGGACGTAGCAAGGCAGCGAGTCAGGATTGTCGTCGCCGAACCGCATGTCGAAGCTCATGGTGCGCTGCAGCGAGAAGGACAATTTGGCCAAGTTGAGGGTAAGGACCAGCACCTCGCTGCCATCGTCCCAGTGCAGCCACTCGTCCCCGACCCGTCGCAAGTGCACTGGGTAGCTCATCGTTGCGGCTGACCCGAGCAGAACCCCGTCGCCGCAGCTCTGGGTGCGTTCGGCGGTGACGGTGAAGCGCCCCCATGACACGCCTTCGCTTTCTCCGCTGCAAGCTGTCAGGATCAGCGGCGCGATTAGGGCCAGGTGGCGGGTACGGGCCATGCTCGACATTTCGCGCGCCACCGACCTCAGGGCCAACAAAGGCGTTTCACCAACCGGACTGCGACTCCCAAGGAAACCACGATGAAAAAGGCGATCTTCATCACCGGCGCAGCCTCTGGCATCGGGCGTGCCACCGCCCGCTTGTTTGCCAAGCAGGGGTTCTACCCAGGGCTGTTCGATCTCGACGAGTCCGGTCTGGAGGAGGTCCACCGAACGATTGGGGAGGACCGGGCCTGTCACCATCACCTGGATGTCACCGAGCCAGACTCGATTCGGAAAGCGCTGGCGTTCTTCGCTGACCGAACTGGCGGCCGCATCGACGTGCTCTTCAACTGCGCCGGCATCTTGCGCACCGGGGATTTCGAGAGGCTCTCCCTGGAGACCCATCTCCAGGTCGTTGATGTCAACGTCCGTGGGGTGCTGAGCTGCTGCCACCTGGCTTTGCCCTACCTGCAGGCCTCGGAGGATCCATGTGTGATCAACGCCTGCTCTGCCTCGGCCCTTTATGGCCTGCCTGGCTTTGCATCCTATTCGGCCAGCAAGTTCTTCGTGCGCGGCCTCACCGAGGCGCTCAACATCGAATGGCAGCGCCATGGCATCCGAGTGGTGGATGTGATGCCGTCCTTCGTGAGCACGCCCTTGGTTTGGGACAATCATCACCCCATGATGGACCGCCTCGGTGTGAACCTCGGTCCCGAGGCGGTGGCCCAGGTGGTGGCCAAGGCGGCTCGCGGGTCGGGGCCTCACTATCTGGTCAGCACCAAGATCAAGCTCTTGTCGGCCGTCCTGGGGTGGCTGCCCCAGCGACCTGGGCGTGAGCTCTACAAGAGGCTGGTGGGCTACTGAGCGACCCCTCGGTTGTCGAGCGGTCGAGATCAGCCTGAGTCCCAAGCTGGGCGTCTTGGCAGGACCGTGACACGGGGATCATGCTGCGAAGCGCCATTCGCATTCGAGGTACTTGCCCATGTGTCTGGAATGATTGCAGTGTTATTCGCGACAGCGGCGCTGGCACAGCCGTTGCGTGGGCCTTAATGGGTCTCACGCCGTCGCGACACGGCGGCAGTACACGAGGGGTAGAGAGCAGCATGAGGAATCTACAAGTGTGGATCAAGCCGTCCGTGGGGCTGGTGATCGCTGGGGCGTTGGGCGCCTGCGCATCTGATAATGAAGCCATGGATGCCGGCGGTGACAACTGGGGCAACGGAGGGGCGACCAGCACCAGCACCAGCAGCGGCACCAGCAGCGGCTGGGGTGGCGCGGGGGGCAGCACCCTGCCGCCGGAGCAAGAGGTCGAGTCCAGCTACGGCGCACCGGTGGCCACCGGCAACTACGTGTGGATCACCAATCCCGAGAGCGGTCGGGTGGCGTTCATCAACGCGACCACCCTGGAAATCGAGGTCGTGGATGCGGGTAACGGGCCCACCTACCTGGCTGCGGTGCCTGATGCCGAAGACGACGTGGCCGTGGTGCTGAACATCCTGTCCCAGGACGCCACCGTGCTGCGGGCGACTCCGAATGGGGCGCTGACGGCGATATCGTTGCCCGTGCCGGCCGCGGGCAACCGTTGGGCCATCTCAGCGGACGGTCGCTGGGCCACCGCCTGGACTGACGCTCGGGACATCGAGACGCCTGATCCCATTGATGGCTACCAGGACGTCGCGGTGCTCGATCTGGCCAATGAGACCTCGACGCCTTTGACGGTCGGCTATCGCCCTGTG